>DATAZX010000052.1:0-21246 GCA_036271815.1 Solirubrobacteraceae bacterium | reverse complement strand
ATCCCAGGTGTGAACGCCGGCGAGCTCGGGTGAGATCGTCCGTCGGCCGAGCTTCGCGTACTTCAGGATCCGGTACGGCAGCGCCGCGTCGTTGAACGGCTCGACCCGGAACGGGAGGATGCCGACGTCGGCGCAGAGGATGAGCCGCGCGGCCTCCTCATCGCAGCGGCGGCCGAGCCAGACGAAGCCCGGGGCCGCGCGACACCAGGCGAAGTCCTCGTCGGATGCGCACTCCTCCTCGTGCCACGCGCCCACGAGCAGCAGCACGAGCTCGGGCATCCGCTCCGCCACCGACCGCAGGAGCTTCCAGTCCGTCCGCCAGCCCAGATGACCGAGCGACACCGCGATCACCGCGTCGCCCGGCGGCGGCGCGGGGAACGAATCCGCCGCGAGTCCGACCACCGACGCCGAGCGGCCCGCCTCGTGCTCGATCGACGCGAGCTTCTCGGACGCTACGAACGTCAGCGCGGAACGCGACGCCGCAGCCGCATGCAGATCCGCCAACCGCCGGCGCATCTTCGGCGACGCGTCGTACGCGAGCTCGTAGCGATCCCAGCGCCCGTACCAGAGCTCCGCGCCCGGAGCCGCCTCGAGCAGCGCCCGCGCCAGCGGCCACTGCACCGGATGGAAGATCACGACCACCCGCAGCTCTGCGCCCAACGCCCGCAGCAGCCGCCGCGCCGTCCCCGCCGCCAGCACCGACCGCAACGCCGCCGGCAACCGCGCCACCGCGCCGTAGCGCACGCGCGGCGGGTCGGCCGCGACGACACCCTCCGCTCGCAGCAGGTCGCGGGCCTGATCCTCGAGGATGAAGCCCTCCAGCGGGCGCGGCAACAGCAGCAGCGCACGCCCGCCGACCTCAGGGCTCGCAGACCGCGGGCGATGCTGGGGCTCCGGCACGCCCGGACAGTAGCGTGGCGCCCGATGCGCAGCCTCTTCACGCGCCTGCTGAGCGGGACCGCCGCCTACCAGGCGTCGAGCATCGCGTCGGCGCTGCTGGCGGTCGTGACGCTGCCGCTCTACACGAACGCGCTCACCACCTCCGACTACGGCGTCGCCGAGACGCTGCTGACCTTCATCATCCTCGCCTCGATCCTGCTGCGCTTCGGGCTCGGCGAGGCGTTCGTGCGCTACTACCTCATGCACGACGAGGGCGACGAGCGCGAGCGGCTCGCAGCGACCACGACGGCGGCCGTCCTGATCACCACGACCCTCGCATCCGCGGTCGGCGTGCTGATCGCCGGCCCGCTCTCCCACCTCATCCTCGGCTTCCACGACGCCGGGATCATGCGCATCGGGATCCTCGGGATGTGGGCGTTCACCAACCTCGAGATCGCCTACGGCCTGCTACGCGTCGACGAGCGCCGGCGCGCGTACCTCACCACCTCACTGGCGAACGTCGTGCTCACGGTCGCACTTACGGTGACATTCGTCGTCGTGCTGCACTGGGGCGCACGCGGCTACCTCGCCGGCAACTACATCGGCTCTACCGCCGTCCTGCTCGGCCTGTGGTGGACGCAGCGCGCCACGATCCGCCCGCGACGCGGCAGCGGCGCAAGCGGCTTCACCTCGCTCAAGCCGCTGCTGCGCTTCGGCGTGCCCACGGTCCCCGCCGACGCGACCGTCTTCGCGCTCAACGTCGTCGATCGCGCGTACCTCCTGCGCAGCCAGAGCGCCGCCGCCGCCGGGCTGTTCGCGCTGTCCGTGAAGCTCGCCACGGCCGTGATCCTCGCCGTGCGCGGCTTCCAGCTCGCCTGGCCACCGCTCGCCTACTCGATCGAGGACGACGAGCACGCGCGCGGCTTCTACGCGGCGGTCACGACCTGGTTCGTCGTCGTCACGGGCCTCGTCGTCGCGGGGCTCACGCTGCTCGGGCGCTGGGTCGTGCGGCTGCTCGCCGCGCCCGAGTACTACGGCGCGCACGCCGCGCTGCCGTGGGTCGCCCTCGGCTGGGCGATGTACGGGCTGCTGCTCGTGCTCGTGACGATCGGCGGGCGCGCGGGCGTCACCGCGCGCAACTTCCCGGCGGCGCTCGTGGGCGTGATCGTCAACGTCACCGTGCTGCTGCTGCTCGTGCCGCGGCTCGGGATCGCCGGCGCCGGCATCGCGCTCGTCGCGGCCTACGCCGTGATGCTCGTCGTCCTGTACCTGCTGACGCGCCGCCTCTTCGTCGTGCCGTTCGAATGGGGGCGCCTGACGCATGCCGTCGTGCTGGTCGGGGGGATCGCGGTCGGCGGCGAGCTGCTGCTGCCGACCGCGGGCTTCGACGGGTTCGCGCTGCGCACCCTCGCGCTCGCCGCGATCCCGCTCGCCCTGCTGGCGACGCGCTTCATGCGACCCGACGAGCGGGCCGGGCTGCTCGGCCTGCTCAAGCGAGGACGCTGAGGCTCCCGCAGGGCCACGTACGCCCGCCGGGCGAGGCGCCCCGCGATCTGGACGGGCATTCACGGAGCGCCATCCCGGCGCGGCGACGGCGTCTCGAAGCGACGCCTTGCAGTGCGGCGTCCGTCGGGTCGACGGCCTTCGCTCCGGCAGGCGCTGTCTCGAGCAAGGCGCCGGGTGAAGTCTCGGTCCGTTCCCCTGAAGGCCCGAGGGCGGCCGGCGATCCTGGACGGCGCCATCCTGACCGCGACGCCGCGCGCGGGTCTGGTTGTTGCGCGATCTCGATGCGAGCGCGGCGAAAACCTCCAGCTCGCACGCAGCCGACCGGGCCGCACCCGCTCGCGGGCCGCGCCCGCGCCGCGCCGCGCCGTGCCGTGCCTCGCCTCGCCTCGCCTCGATCGGGCTCGAAAGAGCGATCGCAGCGCTACAGGCGCCGGCCCCGGTTGTGCTCGGTGGCCGCCTCGCGCAGGCCCTCGCCGCGCGCGGGTCGCAGCGTCGCGGTGACGTGGCGCCAGTAGCGCCGCGAGTCGTGCCGCGGAAGCCCGAGCGCCGCGAGCGCTCGCAGCGCGTAGGTGAACGCCGTCAGCAGGCGCACGGTCCACGCCGCCTGCGCGGTGTGGTGCTTGCGCATGTAGAGGTCGCGATTGCGCGACAGCTCGACGATCCGCCGCTCCGGCACCGCGCCGGTCGACAGCTGCTCGTGGTGGATCGCCGCGGCGTCCGGCACGTACAGCGTGCTCCAGCCGGCGTCGCGCAGGCGCTTGCAGAAGTCGACCTCGTCGGAGTAGACGAAGAACGCCGGGTCGAACCAGTCGATCTGCTCGGCGGCCTCGCGGCGGACGAGCAGCGCGGCGGACTGCGCCCAGTCGATCTCGCGAATCTGCTCGCCGCGGCTCTGCACCGTGTAGCGGCGATGCAGGAACAGCGCGCCGACGAGCGCCGTGGTCGGCGTCGGGAAGCGCCACGCCGACGGCTGGCGGTGGCCGTCGGGTCGCAGCAGCCGCGCCCCCGCCGCGGCGGCCTCCGGCGCCGCTTCCAGCGCGGCGTGCAGCGTGGCCGTCGCGCCCGGCTGCAGCTCGGAGTCCTCGTTGAGCAGCAGGCAGTAGCGCCCGCGCGCGCGCTGCAGCAGCGCGCTGTCGTTCTCGCCCTTGCCGCGGCGGCGCGTCAGCGCTATCACGGTCGGCGACACGGGGTGCCGCCGCGCCGCGGTCGCCGATCCGTCGCCGGACGCGTTGTCGAGCACGAGCACCTCGGTGGCGAACGGGAGCGTGCGCTGCTCGGCGGCGATCGCGTCCAGGCAGCGAACGAGCAGCTCGCGCTGCTCGGTGTTCACGACGCAGTAGGACAGCTCCACCGTCACGCTCGCGACGATACTTCGCACCGAGCGGCGACCGCTCGCCACCATGGCCCCGACCTCACCACAGCGGATCGACGTCGTCGACCCCTCGGCCTACACCCCGCCCTACGACCACGCGCTGTGCTCCGCGCTGGCCCGCGCGGGCGCGCGGGTGCGGCTGCAGACGAGCCACTTCCCTTATGGCGACGTGCCCGCTCCCGAGGGGTACGAACGCGTCGAGCGCTTCTACCGCCGCGGCGCGGGGGCGGGCGGCGCGGGCTCCCGACGGCGCCAGGCGGCGAAGCTCGTCCAGCACGTGCCGGACATGCTGCGCTACCGCCGCGCCGCGCTGGACGCGGACGTCGTGCACTTCCAGTGGCTCAGCGTGCAGCAGCTCGACGTCCATCTGCTGCCGCGCGGGCGCCCGCTCGTCCTCACCGCGCACGACGTCCTGCCGCGCGAGCCGCGTCCCGGCCAGCTCGCGGCGCAGCACCGCCTGTACGAGCGCGCCGACGCAGTCGTCGTGCACTCCGAGCACGGTCGCGCGCGGCTCGTCGAGGCGCTGTCGATCGACCCCGCGAAGGTGCGCGTCATCGAGCACGGGGCGTTCGAGCACCTCACGCGCGTGCCCGGCGCGCGGCCGCTGCCGGCGGAGCTCGCCGCGGTCGACAAGCCGGTCGTCCTGCTCTTCGGGTTGCTGCGCCCGTACAAGGGCCTGGACGTGCTGCTCGCGGCGTGGGCGTCGTCGCGCCCGGACGCCGAGCTGTGGATCGTGGGCCGCCCGCGGATGGACGTGTCGGCGCTGCGCGCGGCGGCCGGGCCGTCGGTGCGCTGGGTCTCGCGCTTCGTCGCCGACGACGAGGTCGCCGCCTACTTCGAGCGCGCGGACCTCGTCGTGCTCCCCTACCGCGAGATCGACCAGTCGGGCGTGCTCTTCACCGCGCTCGCCTTCGGCGCGCCGCTGCTGCTGAGCGACGTCGGCGGCTTCGGCGAGGTCGCGGCGCTGGGCGCGGCGGCGCTGGTGGCGCCGGGCGACGCGAACGCGCTCGCCACCGAGCTCGCGCGGCTGCTCGCCGACCCGGCCGCTCGCGCGGCGCTCTCCATCGGAGCGCGCCGCGCGGCGGCGACGCACTACTCCTGGGACGAGATCGCACGCCGCCATCTCGAGCTCTACGGCGAGCTCGTGCGCCGCTGACCCGAGCCGAGGTCGAGCAGAGATCGGCTCGACCTCGGGCGACGGCGACGGCGAGGCGGGAGTCTCGGCGGGACCCGTCAGGACAGGATCTCGACGAACCCGTCCGTGCCATGCACGCGGATCCGCTGGCCGTCGCGGATCAGCCGGGTGGCGTGCTGCACCCCCACGACGGCGGGCAGGCCGTACTCGCGTGCGATCACCGCGCCGTGGGTCATCAGGCCCCCGACCTCCGTCACCAGACCCGTGATCGCGACGAACAGGGGCGTCCAGCTGGGGTCCGTGTACGCCGTGACCAGGATGTCGCCGGGCTCGAGGTCGGCGTCCGCGATGTCCGCGATGACGCGGGCGCGCCCCTCGACGGTGCCGCTGGAGACCGCCAGGCCGATCAGCGCGCCGGCCGGCACGTCGTCGCGCCGGTACGACCCGGCCACCACCTCGCCCTCCGACGTCAGCACCCGGGGCGGCGTGAGCGCCCGGTAGGACTCGAACGCGCGCTCGCGCTCGCAGAGCAGCCGCTCGTCGACCTCGTGCGTGCGCGTGACGTCGTGCAGCTCCTGGAACGTGAGGTAGAAGACGTCCTCGCGCTCACGCAGCACGCCGGCCTCGACGAGGCGCTCGGCCTCCTCCAGCAGGGCCTGCTTGTGGACGAAGCTGCGGCTGACGATGTGGTACTTCGGGTACTCCCGGTAGCCGCTGAAGGTCCGCACGCGGTCGATCATCCGCTTGGTCTCGGCGGCCTTCTGCTCGCCGTCCGCAAGGGTCCGCAGGCGCTCGAGCAGCTCCTGCTCCTTCTCCCGCGCCTCCCGGCGCCCCTGCTCGAAGCGCCGTCGCCCGGCGTCCGGCTCGAAGTTCTCGACGTTGCCGAGAAGCGCGGGCAGCAGCGTGGAGGGGCGCTCGCTCCAGCGCGGCCTCGTGATGTCGATCTCGCCGACGCAGCGCATGCCGTACGCGTCGAGGTAGGCCGCGATCGCGTCTCGCGCCTGCGGCCCGCCGGGGAGCGCGGCCAGCTCGTCGAGGAAGTCGTCGTCCCGGACGTCGCGCAGGAAGGCCACCACCTCGGGATGTGGGCGGATCGCGTCTGCCACGTCGAGCAGCGCCAGTCCCATCTCCGAGGTGACGTTCCCGGGGACGGATTGCGCCAGCGTGTCGGCCGCGTTCTTCTCGCCCAGCCATGCCTCCAGTCGCTCGTTGAGCCACCACGCGGCATCCATCCCGGCCATGATCACCTGCATGTTGCGCGGATCGAAGAGGATCCGCTTGAGCTCTTTGATGTCGGCCAGGATGAAGTCCAGCAGGGCTGGTCCGGACAGCGGCCGGATGTCGCGCTTGAGGGCAGCGAGCGACGCCTGGCTGCGCGCGATCAGCTCGGCGACGATCGCCGGATCGGCATCGATCGGGGCCGGTGCGGCGCCGGCGGGCGGGCCGCCGGGACCCGCGTCGGGGAGCAGCGCGACGAAGTCGCCGCGATCGAGGATGGTCCGCAGCGCGTCGCCGATCAGCGGATCGCCTCTCCCCATGACCTCCAGGATGCCTGCCCGAGTCGCCGGCGAGGCCAGGCGCTGGGCGACGTCGACGAACAGCCGCCCGCCGGCCTCGTACATCCGCGGCAGCGCCTTCAGCTGCCACATGGAGAGCCCCAGCGGCTTCATGGGGTCGGTCATCATCTGCTGATGTCCGACGGAGACGTAGACGTGGTTCTCTGCGTCGTCGGCCACAGGGATGGGGAACAGCGTCGTGATCGGCCGGCTCTGGACGATCTGGAAGTGCTCGCCGGCCAGGCACCACTCGATGTCCTGGGGTCGGCCGAAGTGCGCCTCGATGCGCCGGCCCAGCTGCGCCAGCCGCAGCACCTGCGCGTCCGTCAGCGCCGGCTGCTCCTGCTGCGCCGGGTCGATCGCCCGTCGCACCGTGCCGCCCGCCGGCAGCGCGTCGATGGCGAGCCGCTTGTCGCCGACCGCCTTGGCGACGACCTCCCCGTCGCGCACCGCGTAGACGTCCGCGTTCACCAGGCCGCAGACGAGCGCCTCGCCGAGGCCGAAGCCGGCCTCGACCGAGGACACCTTGCGGTTCGACGTGACGGGGTCGGCCGTGAAGAGGATGCCCGCCGCATGCGGGAGGACCATCTGCTGCACGACGACCGCCATCTGCACCTTGCGGTGGTCGAAGCCGTTGCGCAGGCGGTAGGTCACGGCTTGCTCGGTGAACAGCGACGCCCAGCAGCGGCTGACGTGCCGCAGGACCGCGGCCGGACCGACGACGTTCAGGTACGTGTCGTGCTGACCCGCGAAGGAGGCCGCCGGCGAGTCCTCCGCCGTCGCGCTCGATCGGACGGCGCAGGCGGCGTGCTCGCCGAGCCGGGCGAGCGCGAGGGCGATCCCCGCCGCGACGTCGTCGGGGATCGCGATCTCCTCGATGCTGCGGCGGATCTCCGCGCTGAGCGTGCCGATCGCGTCGCGGTCGTCGAGATCCAGGCGCGACAGCCGATCGAGCAGGCCGTCGATCGACGGGGCCTGCGCCACGATCCGCCGGAACGCGTCCGTCGTCACGCAGAAGCCGGGCGGTACGCGGATGCCCTCGATCTGCGCAAGCTCCCCCAGGTGCGCGCCCTTGCCGCCGACGAGCGCGACCTGCGTCGTGTCGATCTCTCGCAAATCCAACACATAGCAGTCCGATCCAGAGGCGTGGATCCCCGTCGGATCGCCTCCGGCGATCACCGCAGCATGCGCCTTCGTGCTCATCGTCGCTCCCTTCGTAGCTTGCGGCGAGCGAGTATGAGGCACACCCGGGGGCTTGAAACAAGCCCCCCCAGCAGGGATACTCTGGATGTGGAGAGGCGCGTACCCGCTCCACTCGGTGCCCGACGCAGCCGGCACGGAACCCATCGATCGCCGCCGGCGTCGCCCGCCGTGGCGAGCTCCCCGCTCGGCGCGCTACGGTCCAACGCGATGAGCGGTCACCGCGACACGCCGCAGGCGGGGATCTTCGCGCTCGGTACGGCGTCGCACGCGTACCTCGAGTTCGACCTGCACCCCGGCGCCGATCCGCGCGAGCTCGTCTCCCGGCTCGCCGACCTGCGCGAGCCGCGCACGACGATCGGCGGCGTGAACCTCGTCGTCGGCCTGCGGCCCGAGCTGTGGCGCGACCTCGGGGCGGCGGCGCCACCCGATCTGAACGGCTTCGACACGCCGGTGATCGGGCCGGACGGCTTCACGATGCCCGCGACCCAGCACGACGCCGTCCTGTGGCTCGCCGGCGCCGCCTACGACGTCGTCTTCGACGAGGCGCGCGCGGCGATCGCCGCGCTCGGGTCCGTGGCGAGCGTCGCCGACGAGGTGTCGAGCTGGCCCTACCGCCACGACCGCGACCTCACGGGCTTCATCGACGGCATGGAGAACCCGAGCCTCGCGCTCGCCCCCGACATCGCGCTCGTGCCGTCCGACGCGCCCGGCGCCGGCGGCTCCGTGCTGCTGCTGCAGCGCTGGTCGCACGACGTCGCGGCCTGGGAGGCGCTGCCGCGCGAGACGCAGGAGCGCACGATGGGACGCACGAAGGACGACTCGATCGAGCTCCAGGACCGCCCCGCGGACTCGCACGTCGCGCGCACCGATCAGGAGGACTTCGGCGACGTCTTCCGGCGCAACACGCCGTACGGCACCGTCACGGCCCACGGCACGATGTTCGTCGGGTTCGCCTCCGAGCAGGGGCCGCTCGCGCGGATGCTCGCGAGCATGGCCGGCATCGGCGGGCCGCGCGACGCGCTCACGCGCTATACGACGCCGGAGACCGGCGCCTACTACTTCGTGCCGTCGGCTCCGGCGCTGCTCGCCTTCGCGCACGACCCCGACGCGGGCTGACGGCCGCGTCACCGCCGACGAACGTCTCGCGAAGCTCGCCCGACACGCGACGTGGCGACCATCGCAAGCGAGGCCGTGTCAGCCGTGGTCCTCCCGAACGACGCGGATGACCCGGCCGTGGGCGTCGCGCCAGATCATCCGCGGCGGGAACGCGTCCTGCGGGCGCCGCGGCACGTGCGCCGTCACGACGTTGTCGTGCACGCGGACCGTGCGACGGTAGGCCGTGCGGTAGCGCACGGGCTTGAAGTCCCGGCCGCGTGTCGCGCTGCTCGGATAGTCGAGGGTGATGCTCGCGACCCCGTCGGGAAGCAGCCCGGTGAGCGTCGTCGCAGCGCCCGAGGCGCCGCCGGCCGCGAACGCGCCGTGGGTACGCAGCGTGCGTGCGTCGGTCATCCCGCTGCCGCCGGCGCCGATGAGCGCGATCGTGTCCCGCGGCGCGGTCGCAGCGAGCAGGTTGTGCTCCTGGCCCCGGCGGACGTGGCTGAACTCCGTGAGCGCCGCGGAGCGCAGTCGCGGGCCGCGGTGCGCCAGCAGGGAGACGAGGCGATCGTGCTGTGCCTGCAGGCAGCCCGGCCGCGGGCGGAAGATGTGCCTGCTGCCGTGCGACACCACGACGAGGAAGCGCTCGCCGCCGGCGGCCGCGAGCCGGCGCACGTAGTCGATGTAGACCTCGCCGCCGACGAAGCGCAGCGCGCGATCGCTGCGGGTCCGCACGTCGGCCCGGCTCGGTGGCCGGCGCAGCGCGCGGACGAGGCGCAGGACGCCACCGGACGGCCGAGCGTGCGTGACGCGAAAGCGACCGGGTCGCGGCATCGGCGGGCGGCAGCGCGGCTGTGCGGCGAAGACGTCCTCGTTGGCCCGGTTGATGAGCGCGAGCACGGTCGCGCCAAGCGAGACCCGGCGCGCGGCCGCCGGGCTCTTCGGTACGAGCGTGTCGGCACCACCACCGACCAGCCCGGAGATCACGGGAACGCGCGACCCCGTCGCGGCGAGCGACACGCCGGAGATCGTCAGCGCGATCGCGGCGCCGGCGACGACCGCGCGCCAGGAGCGCAGGCGCCGCCACCGCTCGCGGCGGTGCGCGGCACGAACCAGCTCGTCCTGCAGCGTGGGCAGGCGGGTCACGACACGTCCTCCTTCAGCACGGTGCGAATCGCGGCAAGCCCGCGGCTGACGCGCTTGCGCGCGACCGCCTCCGAGCACGACAGCCGCTCGGCGATCAGCTCGTAGGGCTGCTCGAGCAGGATCCGCGCGCGGACCGCCTCGCGCTGCGCCTCGGGCAGGCCCTCCAGCGCGAGCGCCGCGACGTCGGCGCCGTCGAGCTCCTCCACGCGGTCGAGCGCCGCGTCGTCGATCTCGATCGGCTCCATTCGCAGCCGGCGCCGCGCGCGGTCCTCGACGCGCCTGTGGCGGACGCTGCGCGAGAGCACGTGGCCGGCGATCCCGAACAGCCAGGCACGCGCCGGGCCGCGGGCGGAGTCGAAGCGGCGACGACCCTTGAGCGCCAGGGCGAAGCACTCCGCGGTCAGGTCGGCGGCGAGCTCGGGCTCGGCCACGCGCGAGCGGAAGTACGCGAGGATCGCGGTCTCCGCGCGCGCGTAGAACGCACCGAAGTCCTCGGGCGAGCCGAGCAGCAGCGATTCGTCTGACCGATCGGCAGTCATCAACCCATCCTTGCCACCTCGGCACCGGTTGTGACCGCGACACCCTGGTCGGCGAGCCCCGGAGTCGACGCAGCACCCGCGCTCTCGGAGCGCCAAACGAGTACCGGCCGCCGTTCGCCGCACCGGCGAGCGTCGGCGTGAGCCGCGTCGCCTCCGCGGGCGGCTGCGGCCCGAGGAACGTGGTCGCGACGCCGAACGCCGGCGTCGCGTCGGCGCTGCTCGAGCCGGCCGGCTGACCGCGGCGCGAGCCCGCCGGCCACGGGTCGAGCACAATGGCGCCGTGGCCACCGCGCTCGGAATCGTCTTCTGGTCGTGCGTGGTCGTGCTGGCGTACGCGCAGGTCGGCTACCCGCTGCTGCTCGCCGCGCTCGCGCGCGTGAAGCGCCCGCCCGCGGCCGCGGGCGCCGCGCCGGCCGCCGACCCCACCGCCGGCGCCGGCCCCACGACGCCGAGCGTCAGCCTCATCGTCGCCGCCTACGACGAGGGAGCCGTGATCGGCGCGAAGGTCCGAAACGCCCTCGCGCTCGACTACCCGCGCGACCTGCTGGAGGTCATCGTCTCGAGCGACGGGTCCGCCGACGGCACGGTCTCCGAGGCGCGCCGCGCCGGCGCCGACCTCGTGCTCGACCTCCCGCGCGGCGGCAAGATCCGCGCGCAGGACACCGCCGTCGAGCGCGCCCGCGGCGACGTGCTCGCCTTCTCGGACGCCAACTCGACGTGGGAGCCAGGCGCGCTGCGCCAGCTCGTCGCCGCGTTCGACGACCCGAAGGTCGGCTATGCCTGCGGGCAGGTGCGGTTCGTAGCCCAGGGCGGCACCAACCAGGAGGGCCTGTACTGGCGCTACGAGATGGCCCTGCGCGCGCTCGAGTCCAAGCTCGGCTCGGTCACGGCCGGCAACGGCGCGATCTACGCCACCCGCCGCGAGGCGTACATGAACGTCGACCCCGTCATGGGCCACGACCTCTCGTTCCCCTTCAACATGGTCAAGCGCGGCTGGCGCGCCGTCTACGTCCCGCTCGCGCGTGCGACCGAGAAGATGGTGCCGTCGATCGAGGGCGAGTTCGCCCGCAAGCGGCGGATGATGAGCCACGCCTGGCCTATCGTCCTGCGCGGCGGCCTGCTGTCGCCGCGCGGCTACCCGCCGCTCTACGCGCTGATGATCCTCTCGCACCGCGTCCTGCGCTACGCCGCGCCGTTCGTGCACGTCGTCGCGTTCGTCGCGAGCGCCGCGCTGCTCGGCGACGGCCCGCTCTACGCCGTCGCGTTCGCGTTGCAGGTCGCGCTGCTCGCCGCCGCGCTGCTCGCCGGCACGATCCCGGCGCGGCCGCTGCTCGTCGCGCGCTACTACGTGCTCACGACCGCGTCCGTCGCCGCGGGGCTCTGGGACCACCTCCTGCACGGCACGCCGGCGGGCTGGGAGCCGGCGGACGGCACCCGCTGATGGCCTGCTTGCCGCCGCCCATCCCGGATCGACGCGCCGGGCCGATCGACGCGCCGCCCATGCGCGCCGCCCGCTGATGCTGCGCCGCGCCTTCGACATCGCCGTCGCGACGACGGTCCTCGTGCTGAGCTCGCCGCTTCTCGCCGCGGCGGTGATCGCGATCCGCCTGGAGTCCAAGGGCCGCGCGATCTACCGTCAGCGCCGCGTCGGCCTCGACGGTCGCGAGTTCGACGTGCTGAAGCTGCGCACGATGGTCGACGGCGCGGAGAGGCTCGGCGCCGGTCTCGCGGTCGATGCCGGCGACGCGCGCATCACGCGCGTCGGCGCGCTGCTGCGCCGCACCTCGGTCGACGAGCTGCCCAACCTCGTCAACGTCCTGCGCGGCGAGATGGCGATCGTCGGCCCGCGCCCGACGGTGCCGTCGCAGGTCGCGCAGTACACCGAGCGCCAGCGAGGCAGGCTCGCCGTGCGCCCCGGCATCACCGGCTGGGCGCAGGTCAACGGCCGCGCGTCGCTGCCGTGGAGCGAGCGGATCGAGCTCGACCTCTGGTACATCGAGCATCGCTCGTGGCGCCTGGACCTCACGATCCTCGTGCGCAGCGCGCGGCAGGTCCTCGGCGGCGACGACCTCTACCGCGGCGAGACCGGGGGCTGGAGGCAGCCGCCACCACCGTCCTGACCCCGGGCTCCCGTGCCCCGGGGTCAGGCGGTGGATCGGCGACCGTGCGCGCCGGGGCAGGGCGCGGCGGTCGCTGGGGGACGGGTCAGACGGTGGTCGCCACGCCGCCGACGCGCTCGCTCGCGTCGCTCGGGGTCCGCAGGTAGCAGAGCCAGGTCACGAGGGCGAACACGACGTACGCGCCGACGAACACCCACAGCGCCGGGACCGACCACGAGGCGTGCGCCGCCGCGACGGAGACCTTCTCGGCCGGTGTCGTCGCCGCCTTCACGGCCGCGGACACGCCGAGGCTCGCCTGGCGGAAGGCGAGCTGCACGAGGAACCCGCCGAACGCGCCGATCGCGCCCGCGATGCCGATCACGGCCGCCGCGCGGCGCTTCCACTCGATCGCGGCCGCCTTCGGCTCGAGGCCCTTCTCGGCGACCTCCTTGCGGCCGAGCGCGGCGAAGATCGACGGGATCATCTTGTAGGTCGAGCCGTTGCCGATGCCCGACAGCAGGAAGATCACCATGAACGAGGCGAAGAACACGGTGAAGCTGCGCTGCTGCACGCCCTGGATCGCCACCGCGGTGAAGACGCCCATCCCGATGAACGTGGCCAGCGTCACGCGCGAGCCGCCGACCTTGTCCGACAGCCAGCCGCCCAGCGGCCGCGCGAGCGAGCCGATCAGCGCGCCGAGGAAGCCGAGCCCGGCGAGGTACGTCGCGATGAACGGATGCCCGCCGAGGAACTCCGGGAACGTGTTCTTGATCACGAGCGGCAGCGCGAACGAGTAGCCGATGAACGAGCCGAACGTCCCGATGTAGAGCAGGGACATGATCCACGTCTGCGGGTGCCTGACCGCTTCGACGTAGGACGACTTGTCCGCCTTCGCCGGGCGCAGGCTGTCCATGTAGTAGAAGGCGCCGAGCGCCGCGATGACGATGAACGGCATCCACACGATGCCCGCGTAGGCCATGTGGATGTCGTGCTTGGGCAGCTTCACGGCAGCGGCCGGGATCCCGACGATCACGACGAGCGGCACGATCAGCTGGCAGATCGCGACGCCGAGGTTGCCGCCGGCGGCGTTCAGTCCGAGCGCGAAGCCCTTGTGGCGCTCGGGATAGAAGAACGAGATGTTCGCCATCGAGGAGGAGAAGTTGCCGCCGCCGACGCCGGCCGTCGCGGCGCACGCGATCAGGATCCACAGCTGCGTGTCGTGCGATTGGGACGCCAGCCAGCCGGTCGGCACGAGGAACGCCAGCAGCGCGCACGGGATCAGCAGCAGCGACGCGCTGAACGTCGTCCACGCTCGACCGCCGAAGCGCGGCACCGCGAACGTGTACGGGATCCGCAGGAACGAGCCGACGAGGTTCGGGATCGCGGTCAGGATGAAGAGCTCGTCGATCGACATCGCGATGCCGATGTTCGCGAGGTTGATGACCACGATCGTCCACAGCACCCAGATGCTGAAGCCGATGTTCTCGGCGAAGATCGAGAAGATCAGGTTCTTGCGGGCGATGGCCCTGCCGGTCGTCCGCCAGAAGCCCTCGTCGTCGGGCTCCCAGCGCTCGATCCAGCGTCCCTTGCTCCAGCCGCCGGTGGCTGAAGCGGTCGGTCCGAGGGTGCTGGCTGGCGGGTGCGTCGTCGTGCTCATGTGTCCTCCGAAGCGGCGCTCATAGGGCTGGACGTCCGCCGGCACGCGGGCGCGACTGGGTCCCGGCGTGCCGTGTCGGTCATCGCAGTGGTCATGCCCGCCACGCTCCCAGAGGCCGATTTCCGCGCGGTGAGCGAAAGATGTCCGCTCGGTGACGTGCCTGTTGCCGTTGCGTGGAGGTGCGTTCGCGGTGGCGCGGCGCCAGGACCGGTGGGCGCGCTTTCCTCAGCGTGCGCGGACGGCGCGCAGCAGCACGTCGCCGGAGCGCCCCGGGGCGTTGCGCGCGTCGTTGGCGGTCAGCACGCGCAGGCGGTGCAGCGCCGGTCGCCGCAGGCGCAGCGTCGTTCGAAAGCTCGTCCCGGTGACCCGCACCGGAAGGCGCGCGATCACGTCGAACGCGCCGCCGGAGCCCTCGCGAGCGACCTCGAGCGTGGCGGCCGTGCGCTGCGGGTGCACGCTGCCGCTGACCGTGAACGCCTGCCCGGCGACGACGCGGCGGGGCGCGCGCAGGCGGATCTGCGGCGCGACGGCAACGCTCAGCAGCGGCGAGACCGCGACCCCGCCCGAGGCCGGCCGCACGACGGCGCGCAGCGTGCGCTTGTACTGCGTCGGAACCTGCGCCGACCACGTCCCGTCCGCGCGCGTCGTGGCGGCGGCGACCGCTCCGAAGCCCGCGCCGGTCGCGATCTGGATCGAGACCGCCGTCGCCGGCAGGGGCGCGCCGCCCGGGTCGGTGACGCGCCCGGACAGCTGCGCGTCCTGCGGATACTGCAGCGTGCGATCCGCCGCGGCCAGCGTCACGGTCGCGACGGGCGCGGGCGGCGGCGGCAGCCGCGCGGCGATCGCCGCCACGCGGTCGCGGATCGCCGGCAGCCGGCGATACAGCGCCGTGCCCGGGCAGCTCGTCTGGTCGGCGTCGCGATGGCCGGAGATGCGCTGGAACGTCACCGGCGCGCCGGCCGCGTAGCGGTTGTCCGGGCCGCCGCCGGAGCGCACCGTGACGTGCCCGAGCGCGGGCACGCCGGTGAGCGAGAGCTTCCACGCGAGCAGGTCCTCGGTCGCCTGCGTGGCGGCCGCGCTCGGCGCGACCGAGCTGAACGTGCCGATCTCGGCCACGCCCGTCGAGACGGAGTTGTAGCCCTGCGCCTGCGCCCCGATGACCGCCTGATCGACGCCGCCGGCGCGCCCCTCGAAGACCGTCCCGAAGCGATCGACGAGGAAGTTGTAGCCGATGTCGTACCAGCCGTTCGTGTCGCGGTGATAGCGGCAGATCGCGAGCACGATCGCCGCGCTGTCCTGCGGGCCGTAGTCGTTGGCGTTGACGGTGTGATGCACGAACGCGGTCTGCACGCTGCCGTACGTGGGGTCGGCGCGCGGCTTGCACTGGCTCGCGCCCCAGTCCGCGCGCGGGACGATCGCGGGCGCGCCGTCCTGCCCCTGTGCCTGCGCCGGGGCGCCGGTCAGCGCGACGTAGGCGTCGTGCGCGTGGCGGCGCAGCGCGGTCAGCAGCCGCTGCCCGGTGGTCGCGGTGCCCGTCGAGTTGACGAAGTGCGCGCGCAGGCCGGCCGGATAGGACCTCAGGCGCAGCTCGTAGGCGTCCGCGCCGCCGGCCCAGACGGGCTCGGAGCCGATGTCGGCGGAGCTGTCGTCGGACATCGCGGTCCACGCGCTCCAGGTGCCGTGCGCCGCGTCGCGCACGCGGATCCGCGCGTCGACGCGCGCCGATCGCCTCCAGGTCAGCCCGACGAGGTCGAAGCGCTTCGGGGCGCGGACGATCCCGCTGCGCCAGCCGCCGCCGTCCGTCGTCCTCGCGGTTCCCGCCGTCTCCGCGCGCACGGCCGTGCCGGCATCCGGCGCGATCGACTGCGCGAAGTCGACGGCCTGCGGGACGAACGGCCGGGCCGACAGCGCCGGCCCTGCGAGCCACACGCAGAGGGCGGCGGCCACGAGCACGGCGAGGACACGGCGCATCGTTGCTCGAACACCGGGCGACCCCGCGCGGTGCGGTCGCGCGGTGCGTCCGGTTCCACCGGACGGACGGTCTCCTACGGGATCTTCTCGGGCGCGGTGTCGACGTAGACGCGGCGGAAGTCGCGCAGCGCGGCGATCGAGCGGTCCGTGAACTTCGGGCAGCCGACGTAGTGCTGCCAGGCGACGGCGGCGACCTCGAACGGCATCTTCGTGTTGTTCTCCATCAGCACGGAGTGGTAGCCGTTGCCGCTCGACAGCACCGGCTCGTCGTAGAGCTGCTGCAGCTGGGCGATCTTCGCGGCCGAGGTCCCGGGCCTGTACTGGAACAGGATCCGCCCGTGCTCGAGCGTGTGGACCCAGTTCTCGATCTCGGGCTCGTTGCCGGGCGCGTAGACCCCGTCGGGGGCCGGCGTGATGTTGTGGTTGCCGGACGTCGGCGGGTTCGTGCCGAAGTCGGCGGCGGTGAGGTGCTGGGTCACGTGCTCGCGACCT
Source organism: Solirubrobacteraceae bacterium (assembly GCA_036271815.1). Taxonomy (GTDB): domain Bacteria; phylum Actinomycetota; class Thermoleophilia; order Solirubrobacterales; family Solirubrobacteraceae; genus CADCVQ01. Next base: position 4,596 of record DATAZX010000052.1, on the reverse strand, counting down.
TCGGACGGAAACGAGCGCACGACGCAGCCTGCCGCCTTCGCGGCCGCCGTCAAGGCGCCCGCGTCGCGCTTGGCCTCCTTGCCGCCGCCCGCCACGGCCAGCACGACGCCCGCGATCACGACGAGGCCGACCACGACGCCGCCGGCGGTCTGGGTCACGCGCTTGCGCTTGGCCGCCCGCGCCGCCGCGCGCTGGCGCTCCTCCCGCTCGCGGCGCTTGTGCTCCTTCTGCTCCGCGCGGCTCGCCACGCGCGCAAGCCTAACCCTTCGCCGAGCCGCTCGCCGGCCCTCGCCGGCCGTGTCGACGGACGCCTTTGCGAGGCCCATGACGCGAGGGTTCGCGGGGTCCCTCGCGCTGGTCGGCCCTCGGGAACGGTGCGGCCCGTGCGGTGGTCGAATAGCCTCGGTCGGGCATGGCAGGCTCCCTCAGCCCGCAACGGCCTGCCGTGCTCGAGGCTGCGGGCGTGACGGTCCGCCGCGGCCGGCGCGACGTGCTGGCCGGCGTCGCCCTGCGGCTCGGCGCCGGGACGGTGGTGCAGCTCGCCGGGGCCAACGGCAGCGGCAAGACGAGCCTGCTGCGCGTGCTCGCCGGCCTGACCCCGCCCCGCACCGGCAGCGTCCGGCGCGCCGGCGCCTTCGCCTTCGTCCCGGAGAAGGTCGTGCTCGCGCCGGCGCTCGGCTGTGCCGAGTGGCTCTCGGCGATGCGCGGCCTGCGCGGCCTCGAGCAGGTCGACTGGGCCGCCGCGGTCGCGGCGAGCGGCCTCGAGGAGGAGATCCTCGAGCGCCCGGCGGCGGTGCTCAGCAAGGGCATGCTCCAGCGGCTCGCGCTGCTCGAGGCGATCCACGCCGGCGGCGCGCTGCTGCTGCTCGACGAGCCGTTCTCCGGGCTGGACCCCGAGGGTCGCGCGTGGCTCGGCGACGAGCTGGCGCGGCGCTCGTCCGCGGGTCTCGCGGTGCTCTTCACCGACCACTCCGGCGGCGCGGGCGGGCGGCTGAGCCTGACCGAGGTGCTTCGCCTGCGCGACGGCGCGTGCGAGCGCGAGCTCGCGCCGGCCGCCGACGACACGCAGGCCGCCCAGGTCGCCGTCCGCGCCTCGCACCCCGACGGCCGCAGCCTCGATCGCGTCGTGCCCGCGCCCGCGAGCGACGACCTGCTGGGCGAGCTGCTCGCCGCGGGCTGGCACGTGGCGGAGGTGCGCTCCGTGCGCGGTCCGACACGGCCGCCGGGTCCCGGTCCGCACGTCTCGCGAGGGCGGGCATGACGGGCCGCCTGCGCTACCTGCGCCTGACCGCCGCGCGCACGCGCGCGCCACTCCTGCCGCTCGCCGCGTGCGTGTTCTGGGTCGTCGGGATCTACTCCTACGAGCACAACGAGGTCGGCCAGACGTTCGGGCTGACGGCGCTCCTGTGCTGCGCGCTCGACGCGTGGCTCGTCGCAGCGATCCTCGCGGGCGAGCCCGCCGCGCAGGCCGACATGGCGAGCGCGGCGCTCGGCGGCGATGTCCGACGCGCGCGCCGGCACGCTCGACGGCGCCGAGGTGCTGTCGTGGCTCAGCTGCGCCGTGCTCGCCGCCGCGACACTGGCCGTCGCCGAGTGGTGGACGCGACGACGGCCGTAGCGGCCGGCCCGGCTACTGCTTCGCCTTGAACTTCACGGCCCCGGAGTAGCAGGTGTCGTAGACGGCGACGCCGGTCGGGTCCGTCGGGTCGTAGATGACGACCCTGCGCTGCCACGTCCCGGCGATGCTCGTCTTCGCCTTGTTGAGCTGGCCCTTGATCGAGGCCGAGACGTCGATCGCGGGCTGGCCGGTCGACGGGTCGGCGGGGATCCGCGTCACCGGCAGCGACGACGAGAACTTGCCGGCCTTGCTGATCGCCATGTCCTTGAAGCCGTCGGGAAGGTTGATGTTCGGCGGCATCCCGCACACGAGCTCGAGCCCGATCGCCGCGTTGACGACCTTGCGGCCCGTCTTGGAGAGCTCGATCACGACGCCGTAGCCCGTCTTGGTGACGTCGCCGAAGACGACGCCGGGCGCGGCCTTCGCCTTGGAGGCGGTCTTCGTGGCGGCGCCGGAGGGCGCGGACGAGATGGTGAACGCGAACGACGCCAGGACGGCGACGGCGAGGATCCTGCGCTGCATGGTGGCTCCTTTTCAGGGGGATTGACCTGCGGCGGCCAGGCCCTCGCGCGCGCCGTCGACAACTCCAGAACGCGCGCGAACACCCTCGTCGCGATACTACGCGGCCATGACTTCCGAGACCGATCAGCTCTGCGTCGACACCATTCGTGCCCTTTCTATGGATGCCATCCAGAAGGCGAACTCCGGGCACCCCGGACTCCCGATGGCGATGGCGCCCGCGGCGTATGTCCTCTTCCGTCGCATCATGAGCCACGACCCGGCGGAGCCGGCGTGGCCCAACCGCGACCGCTTCGTCCTGAGCGCCGGCCACGGGTCGATGCTCCTGTACTCCGTGCTGCACCTGACGGGCTACGAGCTCCCGATGGAGCAGATCGAGCAGTTCCGCCAGTGGGGCTCGATCACCCCCGGCCACCCCGAGCGCGACCGCCACGTCGTCACGCCCGGCGTCGAGGTCACGACCGGCCCGCTCGGCCAGGGCTTCGCCAACGGCGTCGGCATGGCGTTCGCCGAGCAGTACCTGCGCGAGCACTTCGGCTCCGAGGTCGTCGACCACCACACGTTCGCGATCGTCTCCGACGGCGACCTCATGGAGGGCATCTCGTCGGAGGCCGCGTCGCTCGCCGGCCAGGTCGGACTCGGGCGGCTCGTCTACCTCTACGACGACAACGACATCTCGCTCGACGGCCCGACGTCGCTGAGCTTCGACCGCGAGAACGTCAGCGCGCGCTTCGAGGCGTACGGCTGGCAGGTGCTGCAGATCGGCGATGCGAACGACCTCGACGCGATCGAGACGGCGGTCCGCGAGGGCATGGCCAACGAGGACCAGCCGACGCTGATCCGCATCAAGTCGGTCATCGGCTACCCGTCGCCGAACAAGCAGGGCAAGAGCGCGGCGCACGGCGCGGCGCTCGGCGAGGAGGAGGTCGCGCTCACGAAGAAGGCGATGGGCTGGGATCCCGAGAAGTTCTTCTACGTCCCGGACGGCGTCTACGACGCGTTCTCGATGAAGGACGTCGGCGGCAAGGCGCACGCCGCGTGGCACGAGGCGTTCAGCGCCTGGCGTGATGCGGACGCCGATCGCGCCGCCGAGTGGGACCTCGCCTGGGGCACCCCCGGCCGCCCGCTGCCGGGCATGGCCGACGCGCTGCCGAAGACGTTCTCGAAGCCGAAGATCGCGACGCGCGCTGCCGGCGGCCAGGTCATGGCGGCGTTCGAGCCGTTCACGCCGACGATGATCGGCGGCGCGGCCGACCTCACCGAGTCGACGAAGACGATCTTCCCGAAGTCCGAGCGCTTCACGTCGGAGAAGGCCGGGCGCAACGTCTTCTTCGGGGTGCGCGAGCACGCGATGGGCGCGGCGGTCAACGGCATGGCCGCGCACGGCGGGATCGTCTGCCCCTACGGCTCGACGTTCCTGCAGTTCGCGGACTACATGCGCTCGTCGATCCGCCTGTCGGCGCTGATGGGGCTGCACGTCGCGTGGGTCTACACGCACGACTCGGTCGCGCTCGGCGAGGATGGCCCGACGCACCAGCCGGTCGAGCACATCGCGGCGCTGCGGGCGATCCCCGGCCTCGTCGTGCTGCGCCCCGGCGACGCGCACGAGACGGTCGAGGCGTGGCGTGTGATCCTCGAGGACCTCGAGGGTCCCGCCGTGCTCGTGCTCTCGCGCCAGGACCTGCCCGTGCTCGACCGCGAGAGCGGGGAGTACGCCTCCGCCGCGGGCGTCGCGCGCGGCGCCTACGTGCTGGCCGACGCCGAGGACGCGGTCGCGACGATCATCGCGACCGGCAGCGAGGTCGAGGTCGCGCTCGACGCGCGCGCGCTGCTCGACGTGCCCGTGCGCGTCGTCTCGATGCCGTCGTGGGAGCTCTTCGAGGAGCAGGACGAGGAGTACCAGGAGTCGGTGCTGCCCGTCGAGCTGCCCGTCGTCTCCGTCGAGGCCGCCATCAGCATGGGCTGGGAGCGCTACGCCGACTCCAGCGTGTCCGTCGAGCGCTTCGGCGCCTCGGCCCCCGCCGGCAGGATCCTCGAGGAGTTCGGCATCACGCCCGCGAACGTCGCGGAGCACGTGCGCGAGCTGCTCGACGACGAAGACGACGACTGAGTCCGGCGCCCCTGGGGGGCGAGCTTCGGGTCGTTCGCGCCTATAGAGGGCATGGACGACCGAAACGGAGGCTTCTACGATGACCGGCACGATGGCGGTGGCACAGCGGATGACGGTCGCGGAGTTCCTCGACCTGCCGGACGAGCGCTGGACGACGCTCGTCGAGGGTGAGGTCGTCGTGAACCCACCCCGAGATCGCCACCAGATCGTCGCCGGCGAGTTGTACTTCGCGCTCACGCTCTGGTGCCGGGACGGGGCGTCGCGCGGGCAGGCCACGTTGCCGCTCGGCGTGGTGCTCGACGCCCGCAACTACTACGAGCCCGATCTCCTGTGGTTCCGCGACGGGCGT
>DATAZX010000051.1:0-21881 GCA_036271815.1 Solirubrobacteraceae bacterium | reverse complement strand
CTGAACGCGCCGACGCCGTGCTTGGTGAGGTTGTAGACGCCCGACCCGGCGCGGGCGACCCGCCCCGCGACCGAGCTGATGTTCACGAGGTCGGCGACGTGGCGCGGTCCGTCCTCGGCGGCCGCGAGCAGGTGCCCGATCGCGGCGTGCGCGATGTAGAGCAGCCCGTTGAGGTTCAGCGCGACCATCCGGTCCCACTCCTGCACCGGCGCGTCGACGATCGGCCCGAGCAGCATGACGCCGGCGTTGTTGACGACGGTGTCCAGCCGCCCGAAGTGGCCCACCGTGTCGGCGACCGCCGCCTGCGCCTGCGCGCGATCGGTCACGTCGGCCTCGATCGCCAGCGCTCTGCCGCCCGCGTCCTCGATCTCCTTCGCGAGCGCGTCGAGGCGATCCTTGCGCCGCGCGACGAGCGCCACCGCGGCGCCCTCGCCTGCGAGATGGCGCGCCGTGGCGTCGCCGATCCCGCTGCTGGCGCCCGTCACGAGCGCCACCGTCTCATCCAGTCTATCTGCCATCACAGCTCCGTTTCGATGTCGGCGGGGACGTCGCCGAACGGCGTTCCCGGCGGTACCCTGACTCCTTCATGCCCAATGTGCTGGACATCGAGCAGTCGCTCCTGTTGCTGGAGCTCCAGCCGCCGTTTCAGAAGCGCGACGTGCAGCTCGCGCGGCGGCGGATGGCCAAGGTCTGGCACCCGGACATCGCCCCGCCGGGCAAGCAGTTCCAGCACGAGCGCCACCTCAAGGCGATCAACGAGGCGGCCGACCAGCTCGAGCGGATCGCCGAGGGATCGCGCGGCGGCAAGGTGTCGCGCAACGCGGTCAAGGTCAGCGCCGCGGCGGCGCGAGAGGCGCGCGCGGAGGAGGGGCGGCGCGCCTACGAGGCGGCCGAGCGCGAGCGCGAGCGGGCGGCCGACCGGCAGACGAACGACCCCTTCGGAAGCCAGGTCCCCGACCACTCGGTCGTGCATCGCTACGCGCGCTGCGTGACGTATCCGGAGTGGGGCGTCGGCAGCGTCACCGGGATCTACTTCACCGGCGGCGGCGACGACATCCAGCAGTGGGCGCGCGTGAAGTTCTCGCCCGGCGTGCGGACCGTCCCGGCCGGGTCGCTGCAGTTCGTCGACTTCTCCAAGCCCGACCCCGGCGCCGACCGCGTGCAGCGCTTCCTGACGGCCGCCCAGCACGCGATCGCCGAGGGCGACCACGCGCTCGCCGCGCAGCGGCTGATCTACGCCCGCGACGCCGAGCCCGACAACGTCGCCGTGCTGCGGCTCATGACGCTCGCCTTCTGGCAGGCGGACAACCTCCCGGCGGCGGGCCGCGCGGTGCGCGACTGGGCGCGCGTCGACGGCGACCGCCCGGCGGCGCACCGCTTCGCGGCGCGGATCTACGAGGACATGGGCGCGCTCGACCTCGCCGCCGAGGCCGCGCTGCGCGCGGCCGATCGCGGACCCGAGGACGCGGACGGGTGGGAGCGCGTCGGCCGGCTGCGGCTGCGGCTGATGGATCGCGACGGCGCGATCGACGCCCTCGAGCGCGCACGCCGGCTCGGGCCGTCGGTGCAGGCGCTGCTCGACCTCGCGCTCGCCTACTCGCTGGCCGGCGACCTCGGCGCTGAGGTGACCGCGTGCGAGCAGGCGACCCTGCTCGACGACCACAGCCCCGAGGCGTGGTCGCGCTACGCCCATGCGCTGGCGCGCACGGATCGCGTCAGCGACGCGATCGACGCCTGCGAACGGGCGCTGCGGCTGGGTCCCGACCCGGAGGTCGCGTCGCTGCTCGCGACGTTGCAGGCACAGCTGCCGCGGGTGCTGCCGGCCGCCTGAGCGTCGCGCGCGCGGCCGTCAGGCGCCCAACGCCCCGGCACAACGCCCCGCGGCCGCCCCGTCAGGCGCCGAACGCCTCGCGGACGGCCATGCGGTGGTGCTCGCGCAGCCCGGTGAGCTGGTTCTCCGCGCGGTCGACGAGGCGCAACAGCTCGTCGCGGTCGAGGCGGTCGTCGGCGTCGGAGACCTCGTACAGCGCGTCCCACATCGCGAGCTTGCCCTGCACGCCGGCGCGCAGCATCTCGATCTCCTGGACGCGGCTCAGCGGCGAGTAGCTCGTGAGGTGCTCGTTGGACTTCAGGCGCCCGAGCGTCTCGCCGAGCTTCGCCCCGGCCGTCTTCAGCAGGTCCCGCCCGACGTCGAAGCGCTCCATGAACGACTCGAGCGTCGCGACGTCCTCCTCGATTTCGCGCGCGAGCAGCGTCAGGAACGCCTCGTACGGGGTACCGGCGTTCTCGTCGCGCAGCCGCGCGGCGAGGTCCGAGCCGGCCCCGGCGCCGGCGCGATGGTCCTGGAGGTACGTGCTCAGGTAGTCGGTCGCAGTTGGCATCCTCCCGGGCTACCCGCTCGCTGCGCGGCGACACGCCGCGATCGAAGCCCGCAAGCTGCGGACGCCCCTTCGCGGTCGTCCGCCGGCGCTCGTACCCTCCCCGGCAATGCGCCTGATCGTCGCCCGCTGCGAGGTCCGCTACACCGGACGGCTGACCGCCGTGCTGCCCGAGGCGCTGCGCCTGCTGATGGTGAAGTCCGACGGCTCGTTCATGGTCCACGCCGACACGGGCGGCTTCAAGCCCTCCAACTGGATGACCGCGCCGACCGTCATCGAGGAGCAGCCCGACCGGATCGTGGTGCGCAAGCGCGCGGGCGCGACCGAGGATCGCCTCGAGATCCTCATCACGGAGATCGTCAGCGACGTCAGCCACGACATGGGCGAAGCCGCCGCGCTCGAGAAGGACGGCGTCGAGCGCGACCTGCAGGAGGCGCTCGCCGCCGCCCCTCAGCACTGCGGCGAGGGCTTCCGCCTCGTGCGCCGCGAGTGGCCGACCGACATCGGCCCGGTCGACCTCATGTGCCGCGACACAGAGGACGCGTGGATCGCCGTCGAGATCAAGCGCGTCGCGACGATCGACGCCGTCGAGCAGCTCACGCGCTACCTCGAGCGCATCCGCCGCGACCCGGCGCTGGCGAGCTGCCGCGGGGTGCTCGCCGCGCAGTCGATCAAGCCGCAGGCGCGCGTGCTCGCGCAGGCCCGGGGCCTGGACTGCGTCGAGATCGACCTCGCGGTCCTGCGCGGCGAGCGCGAGCCCGATCTGACGCTGTTCGCGTTCTGATTCGCGCGAAACTCGACCGAACGTCGAGTGCGGGAGCTTGTGACGCGCTTGTGCTTGTACACCCGGGCCAGCCCGCTTGGCCCCAGCGCGCAAATGTCTCGACAAGCCGGGGCGGCGGCCTCATGCTCGACAGATGGCCGCGAAGACCCCACAGATCGTCGCGTTCGGCGGGGGCGGGTTCTCGATGGAGGGCAACCCGTACCTCGACGACTTCGTCCTCGGATTGACCCAGGCCGAGCGTCCGAAGGTCTGCTTCCTGCCGTCGGCCTCCGGCGACGCCGACCACTACATCGTGCGCTTCTACCGCGCGTTCTCGCCATCGAAGTGCGAGCCGTCGCACGTCTCGCTGTTTCGGCGCGACAAGGGCGCCGGACTCGGCTGCGACATCGCGACGCACCTGCTCGACCAGGACCTCATCTACGTCGGCGGCGGCAGCGTCGTCTCGCTGCTCGGCGTGTGGGCCGCGCACGGCCTCGACGACGTGCTGCGCGAGTGCTGGCGGCGCGGGATCGTGCTGTGCGGGCTCAGCGCCGGCTCGCTGTGCTGGTTTTCCGAGGCCGTGACCGCGTTCCACGGCCCGCCGCAGCGGATCCCGGGCCTCGGGCTGCTGCCGTACTCCAACTGCGTGCACTACGACGGCGAGCCGGCGCGGCGCGAGAGCTACCACGGCTTCCTCGCCCAGGGCATGGCGCCGGGCTACGCGGCCAGCGACGGGGCCGCGCTGCACTTCCGCGGCGAGTCGCTCGCGGGCGTCGTCTCCTCGCGCCGCCAGGCGAGCGCCTGCTGGGTCGAGGAGGTCGGCGGGGGCATCTCCGAGGTCGCGCTGCCGGTCCGCTGGCTCGGGGAGTCCCGAACCTTGACCGCGGCCTGAGGCGCTGACAGGTGGGCCGCACGATCCTCGCGATGGGCGGCGGGGGCTTCACGATGGAGCCCGCCAACCCGGCGCTCGACGACTTCATCCTCACGCTGGCGCCCGTTCGCGAGCCGAAGATCCTCTTCCTGCCGACCGCCAGCGGCGATCCGAACGCACAGATCTCCGCGTTCAAGGCGACCTTCGGCGACCGTGCCTGCCGCCCGATCCACCTGTCGCTGTTTCGCCTCGAGCAGCAGCCATGGGACCTGCGCGAGCTGATCCTCTCGCAGGACGTCGTCTACGTCGGCGGCGGCTCGATGCGCAACCTGCTGGCGATCTGGCGCGAGCACGGCATCGACGTCCTGCTGCGCGAGGCATGGGAGCAGGGGGTCGTGCTCGCCGGCATCAGCGCGGGCGCGATGTGCTGGTTTCAGAACGCCATCACGCGCTCGGCCGGTGCGCCCGCGCCGACGGCCGGCCTCGGCTTCCTGCCGGGCAGCCTCAGCGTGCACTGCGACGGCGACCCGTCGCGCCTGCCCGTTCTGCTCGACGCGATCGGCCGCGGCGTGCTGCCCGACGGCTACGCCGCCGACGACGGCGTCGGCCTGCTGTTCGAGGAGGAGCAGCTCGTGCGCGTCGTCAGCTCGCGACCCGCGGCGCGCGCGTACCGGGTCCAGCGCGGCCCGCGCGGAGCGGTGCGCACGGCGATCGAGCCCGAGCTGCTCGCGGCCGCCGCGTACGGCCTGCGCCGCGACGTCCCCGCCGACATCCGCGAGTACCGCGCCGAGCGCTACGGCGCCGCCGGGCGGCGCTGAGCGGCGGAGCGCTCGGGACGGCAAGCCTCGCCGAGGCGATCGGCAAGCTCGTCGCCGCCGCCTCGCGCTGTGTCCGTCACGTCACTCCCCGTTGAGCGTCACGAGCAGCGAGCGCGGGCCGCCGCGGTCGCGGTGCTCGCAGAGGTAGATCCCCTGCCAGGTGCCCAGCGCGAGGCGGCCACCCGCGATCGGCAGCGTGAGCGAGCTGCCCATCAGCGCCGCCTTGACGTGCGCGGGCATGTCGTCGGCGCCCTCGAGCGTGTGCGTCCAGGCGAAGTCCTCCGCCACCGCCGCGTTGAGCCACGTCTCGACGTCGCGGCGCACGTCGGGCGACGCGTTCTCGTTCAGCGTCAGCGAGGCCGAGGTGTGACGGATGAAGACGTGCGCGAGGCCGATGCGCAGCTCGCGCAGCTCGGGGAGCTGCGCGACGACCTCGCTCGTCACGAGGTGCACGCCGCGCGGGCGCGCCTCGAGCGTGATCTCGTGTTGGCTGAAGCCCACGCCGACATCGTGCCATGCGTGTCGGCGCGGAACGTCGGGGTACGCTCGACCCATGTCAATCCAGGCTGGAACACACGAGATCGGGCCGAGCAACGGCTCGCTGAAGGTCAAGACCGGGCGCGAGGGCGCGATGGCGAAGATGGGTCACGACCTCGTGATCGAGGTCACCGACTGGTCCGGCACGGTCACGGTCGGCGACAGCCCGTCCGTCGAGCTGACGGCGAACCCCGGCTCGATCCAGGTCGTCTCCGGCGAGGGCGGAGCGAAGGCGCTCTCCGAGAAGGACAAGGGCGACATCAAGAAGAGCGCCACGGGCAAGGTCCTCGGCAGCTCGCCGATCACGTTCAAGTCCAGCGAGGCGTCGTTCGACGGCGGCTCGGGCTCCGCGCGCGGCGATCTGAGCATCGCCGGCAAGAGCGACAGCGTGAACGTCCCGCTGCAGGTCCGCGACGACGGCACCGTCAGTGGCTCGATCAAGCTCAGCCAGAGCAACTTCGCCATCAAGCAGTTCTCGGCGATGATGGGCGCGCTGAAGGTCAAGGACTCCGTCGAGGTCCTCGTCGAGGCGAAGCTGCCCACCGGCTGAGCGCTGCGATGGGCCGGGTCCCGGGTGGGCCACGCCGCGGCGTGGCCCACCCGGGTGCGGTGGCACCTGAGAGCATGCGCTGATGGCATCCGGCCCGCCGCGCGTGCTGTGGGAGCCGAGCGCGGCGTTCGCGCAGCGGTCGCGGATGCGCGCGTACATGTGCTGGCTGGCGGCCGAGCGCGGCGTGACGGCGGGCGACTACCAGGAGCTGTGGCGCTGGTCGGTCGGTGACGTCGCCGCCTTCTGGTCGTCGATCGCCGACTACTTCGACGTCCGCTTCCACGCGCCGCCGCGGGCCGTGCTCGGGCGCCGCGAGATGCCCGGCGCGCAGTGGTTCTCCGGCGCGACGCTGTCCTATCCCGAGCACGTCCTGCGCGACCGCGACGACGGCGCGATCGCGATCCGCCACGCGTCGGAGCTGCGCCCGCTGACGGCGATGACATGGGGCGAGCTGCGCGCCGACAGCGCTCGCATCCAGGCCGGCCTGCGGGCGCTCGGCGTCGGCCACGGCGATCGCGTCGTCGCGTACATGCCGAACATCCCCGAGACCGTCGCGGCGTTCCTCGCCGTGTCCGGGCTCGGCGCGATCTGGTCGAGCTGCTCGCCGGACTTCGGCGCGCGCTCGGTCGTCGATCGCTTCGCGCAGATCGAGCCGAAGGTGCTGCTCGCGGTCGACGGCTACCGCTACGGCGGGCGCGACCACGACCGCAGCGCGGTCGTCGACGAGATCCACGAGCAGGTCGGCGGGACGCTCGTGCGCCTCGGCTACCTGTCGGGCGCGGGCTGGCAGGAGGGGTTCCTCGGGCCGGACGACGGCGAGGCGTCGCGCGATCTCGAGCTCGCGCCGGTGGTGTTCGACCACCCGCTGTGGGTCCTGTACTCGAGCGGCACGACCGGCCTGCCGAAGCCGATCGTCCACGGCCACGGCGGGATCCTGCTCGAGCAGCTCAAGAAGCTCAACCTCCACATCGACGCGCACGAGGACGACCGCATCTTCTGGTTCACGACGACCGGCTGGATGATGTGGAACTTCCTCGTCGGCGCGCTGCTGTCGCCGGCGTCGATCGTGCTCTACGACGGCAACCCCGGGTACCCGTCGCTGGATCGCCTGTGGGAGCTCGCGGCCGAGGCGCGGATCACGTGCTTCGGGACGAGCGCGGCGTTCATCTCGAGCTGCATGAAGGCGGGGGTCCACCCCGCGCGCGGGCGCGACCTCGGCGCGCTGCGCAGCGTCGGCGCGACGGGCTCGCCGCTGTCGCCGGAGGGCTTTCGCTGGGTGTCGGAGGAGCTCGGCTCGGACACCTGGCTGTTCTCGACGAGCGGCGGCACCGACGTCTGCACGGCGTTCGTCGGGGGCGTGCCGCTCGAGCCCGTGTACGAGGGCGAGCTGCAGGGCCGCTCGCTGGGCTGCGACGTGCAGGCGTTCGGCCCGGACGGGCACGCGTTGATCGGCGAGGTCGGCGAGCTCGTCATCACGCAGCCGCTGCCGTCGATGCCGCTGTGCTTCTGGAACGACCCCGACGGGTCGCGGATGCACGAGGCGTACTTCGAGATGTACCCCGGCGTGTGGCGCCACGGCGACTGGATCGAGATCACGTCGCGCGGGACGGCGGTGATCTACGGTCGCAGCGACTCGACGATCAACCGCGGCGGGGTGCGGATGGGGACGAGCGAGATCTACCGCGCGGTGCTCGCGCTCGACGAGATCGTCGACGCGCTGGTGGTCGACGTCCCCCGCGAGGGCGCCGAGAACTGGATGGCGCTGTTCGTCGTGCTGCGCGACGAGGTCGTGCTCGACGACGATCTGATGCGCGCGCTCGTGCGGCGCGTGCGCGAGGACTGCTCGCCGCGCCACGTCCCCGACGACGTCTACGCCGTCGCCGAGGTCCCGCGCACGCTGTCGGGCAAGATCCTCGAGGTGCCGGTCAAGCGGATCCTCGCGGGCGTCGCGCCCGAGCTCGCGGCAAGCCGCGACGCGCTCGCCAACCCGGCCGCGCTGGACTGGTTCGTGGCGTTCGCGCGCAGGCGAGCCGCCGCCGGGAGCCGGGGCGCGGCGTGAGCGCGAGCCGCGTGAAGAAGAAGCAGCGCCGGCGGGCGCGGCCGGAGACGGACCCGACCGCCGCCGGCAAGGCTCCGGGTCCCGCAGCCGCGGCGAGGGCTCCCGCGCCGGCGGCTGCGGCTCCCGCGTCGCGATTCGACGTCCGCGACGGCGTCGCCCGACCGCAGCCTCCGTGGGCGCCGTTCCCGCTGACGGAGATCGGCATGGCCGCCGGGATCGCGATCTTCGGCATCGGCTTCGCGACCGCGAGCGGCTGGCTGCTGTCGATCGGCGTGCTCGTGCTCGTCGTCGTCACCGGCGAGCTGTCGCTGCGCGAGCATTTCGCGGGCTTTCGCTCGCACACGCTGCTGCTGTCGGTGCTGCCGGTGGTTGTCGCGCACGCCACCGTCGTGCTCGCGATCACCCGCGCCTATGGCGGGCCGTTCGCGCTCGTCGCCGACCTCGCGGTCGCGGGCGGGCTCGGCTGGCTCCTGCATGGGCGCTTCCAGGAGGCGCGCGCGGGAGCGACCGCCTCATCCTCGTCGACCTGAGCAGTCGACACCTCGATCGCGGCCCGCTCGTCGGATGTCGATCGTTCACGCATCTCATGAGACACGGGGCATCCGTGTCTGCGAGCGGCATTGCGGGATGTCGGTCGTTCAGGTGGACGGCCGATGACGTCGGCGCCGCGCCGGGCCTATTCGCGATGGGCGATGCGGGCGATCTCCTCTATCGGCCAGACCTCGCCCGTCACGTTCGAGGCGCCCGTCACCGCGACGAGCGCGGTGCGCCCGCCGAGCGCGCGCAGCTGCGCCTCCAGCGCGTCGAGCGCGTGCGCGGGACTCGCCGGGATCGTGAGGTGGCGCACGTCGCCGCGCCGCCACGGCAAGAGATTCGCGTGATGCTCGCCGGTGAACGTCAGCACCGTCGTGCCGCCGGCAGCGCCCCCGCCAGCAGGTTGAGCGCGTCGGTCGTGTTGCGCGTGAAGAGCACGAGATCGTTCTCCCGCGCTCCGACGAACCCGCGCACGACCTCACGTGCCCGCGTGTACGCCTCGGTGCTCACGAGCGAGGCGAATCCCGCGCCGCGATGCACGCTGCCGTAGTACGGCATGGACGTGGTGCGCGTCGGGCCGGCTCCTGCGCCGACGCCCCGGCCTTCCAGCTTCCGAAGGGCGCACAGCGCGTGTCGGCCCCGAGGGGAGATCCCCTCGGGGCCGACCCGTGATCCGGCCGGCGCCGACCTTGCGGTGTTCTTGGCTACCTGGTGACCTTGATCGGGGTCCCGGTCGCCGAGGCGGCCAGGTAGTCCGAGTCACCTGACCACGAGATGGCGACCTTCCAGGTGCCCCGAGCCAGCTTCGGCACCGAGACGGTCGCCGCGCCGCGCGAGAGCCTGCCGGTGATCGTCTTCGTCCTCGAGCCGTTCCTGACCTTGATCGTCACCCTGCCGGCGGCCTTGGAGCGGCCCTTCGGCGTCGTGATCGTCACCTTGTACCGGCCGGCCGCCTTGCTGGTCGGAGCCTTGAAGACGGCACCCGCGACCTTGCTCGGCTTGATCCGCGAGACCTTCGACGTCCCCGGCGCACCCGAGACGGCCGCGACCGCCGAGAGCCCGGCAGGTGCCGAGACGGGGGCGGGCGACGGACCGGGACCCGTGACCGTGCTCACCGGGGCCGGCGAGACCGTCAGGGAGCCGGTGTCGGTGAAGCCGATGATCTGGTCGTCGCCCACGTACGACAGCGCGTAGTCGTACGTGCCCGCGGCCAGGACCGGGAGCGTGAACGAGGTCGCATCGTCGGCGACCGCGGTCGACGCCGACGCGACCGTCGCGCCGCCCCTCTTGACGACCAGCGAGACGTCGCCGGTCGGGGTCCGCCCGTAGTCGTTCGCGATCGCGATCGCGATCTTCGGCGCGGTGCCGGACGTCACCGGGTTGGCGGTCACGATCTGCGTCGAGACCACGCCGCCCGGCAACCCGCCGAAGAAGATGTCCAGCGCCCGAACGGCGGCGACGCCTCCGGCGATGCTGCCGGGGTTGGTGGGATCGCCCCAGGCGCTGATGACCTTGCTCTTGCGCTGCTGCGCGACGCCCCAGGCACCGACGATCGTGCTGAGGTTGGAGATCAGCGTCGCGTCCTGCGTCGTCGCCACCTGGGCGGCGATGAGGGCCGTCTTCGCCGCGGCGAGGTTCACCGGGTCCGACGTCCCCAGAGCCGACAGCGCCGCCGACAGCACCGCCGGGCCGATGGCGATCGGGCTGGCGCCGGCGCTCGTGACGGTCACCGAGGCAGGCGTGCTCCCGTTGGCGGCGGTGTACTTCACCGTCGCCGTGTCGGCGCTGTCGAGGTACTGCGCGTCGTCCCCGTCCGCGGTCGTGCTCGGGTACAGCGTCGTCGGGTCCGTCTGCCAGGTGAAGCTCGCCAGCTCGGCGTTGAGCGTCGACCAGATCGGAGCGTCGAGCGGGATCGTCGAGATGCCGAGCTCGTTGGGCTGGGGGTTCGTGTACCACCAGCTCGACATGTACTCGGTGTAGTACGGCAGTCCGCTGACGTCGTCGTTCTTCTGGATCCACTGGCGGACGACTCCGCCACCGGACTTCGCGGCGGGGTTGCTGCTCGAGTTCGCCTGATAGCCGATGAGGAACGGCACCTGGAGCTTGTGGACCGTCGCCAGCGAGCTGGAGGTGTTGCCGCCCGGGAAGTACGTCACGGAGCCGTCACCGACCGTGGGGTTGTACTGCGTGACGATGTTCTTGAGGTACTTGCTCACGAGGTCGCCGTAGAGGAACGTGGGGTTGGCGTTCGTCGCCGAGCCGGCCGCGGCGCTGTTGCGCGACTGGAGCGGGTTGGACGAGCTCGTCGTGCCGCCGCCGACCAGGCCGCCGTCGAGGACGGTGTCGAAGTTGAACACCGTGACGTCGTTCTGCTGCGCGTCCCTGTTGACGAACGGGAGCACCGGCCGGGTGTTCGGGCACCAGGTGCCGCCGAAGAGGATGACGGCGTTCGCGGCCGTGTTGGTCTTCAGCAGGTCGACGAGCTCGGGGTACGTGATCTGGTCGACCCGCCAGCCGTCGGCGTTGTCGGCATCGCTGATGACGGGGACGTTCCCGCCGTCGGCGTTGCTCGGAGCCTGGGTGACCTCCTTCGAGTCGACCGACGACTTCCACCAGGCGAACTGGTCGATCCCGGTGATGTCGGAGCCTCCCACGGTGCCGATCGCCGTCGTCGCGTCCGTCTGCGTCGAGGTCGAGGTCGCCTCCTTCGTGAGGTCGATCCACGAGACGACCTTCGCCGCCGCCGGCCCGTCGGTGTGGGCCTTGTTGTAGATGAGGAAGTAGCTGTCCGACACGTTCGCGGGCGCCGAGCCGTTCGAGTAGTCGTAGAGCGCGCCGCCGGAGGCGTTGCCGACCTGCGTGCTGTGGCCCGCGGTGAGGCCGTCGTCGTTGACCGTCGTCGTCCCCGTCGTGGCGGTGACCTTCGCGCTCTCGGTGCCGACGCTCGTCTGCGTCGCGGTCACGCCGTCGCCGAGGTACAGGCCGACGAGGTTCAGCCACGCGTAGCCGTAGATCGTCTGCGACGCCGCGGACAGCGACGTGATGCCCGAGGGCTTGCGGATGTCGAGGTTGGGCTCGGTGGTGCTGCCGACCTTGGCGCTGCCCGAGAGGTTCGGATCGAACCAGTAGACCTTCTTGACGCCCGCGGCCTTGGCGGCGACCTCGACGTCCTGGGCCCGAGCGGCGAACGTCGCATCCTCGGCCGGGTCGCCGACGAGGAAGGCGAAGTTGCCCGACTGCTGAAGCAGCCACTGGAAGCGGTCGTAGGTGACCGGCTCGATGGCCGGGGTGGTGTCCGTGGCCGGCAGGCCGAGCACATTCTGCAGGTAGGTCGTGTCGGTGTACGTGCTTGTGATCGCGGTGCGCACCGGCGCTGCGGCGGCGGTCGTCGCGGCGATCGCGAGCGGGACCGCGGCGGCCGCAGCCAGCGCGGCAGCCGATCGCGTCCAACGGCTGGAAAAGTTCACTGTCTTCCTCTCGTCTGTCTGTTGTCTGCTCTGCTCAGTGGGGGTGGTGGTGCGGATGGGGAGGCGGGCGAGCTCCCCCGTCGGATCGCACGGACGAGGTCGCGCGGTCACGAGTGCGCTCCCCTGGCGCCGCGGCCGGCCGTCCGGCGACGGACGCCGAGCAGGAGGCCGGCGCCGGCCAGCGCGAGTGCCACGAGGATCCCCGCGCCGACGAGGCGGGTGTCGCCCGAGGAGGACGTGCCCGACCCGGTGGACGGAGCCGTGCCGGCGCCGCCTGCCGGAGCACCGCCGACAGCCGCGACCGCCGGTGCGGCCTGGTTCGTCGCCGTGCTGTCCGCGGCGGACGGGACCGCCGACGTGCCGCTCGTCGCGGCGGCCTGCTTCGGCGTCCCCGGCGGCGTGCTCCGCGAGGAGGCGCCCGCGGCAGCGCGATGCTTCTTGGCGGCGTGGCTCTTGGCAGCCGCCGTCTTCGCTACGGCCTTCTTGGCGAGAACCTTCCTGGCGACGGCCTTCTTCGCGACGGCGCTCGTGGCGACGGCCTTCGTAGCGGTCGCTCGCTTGGTGGCGGCTCTCGCAGTGGCCTTCTTGGTGGTGGCGCTCTTGGCGACAGGGCCGGTCGCGGCAGAGCTCGTGGTGGCGGGGCCGTTGGCGGCCGGGCCGTTGGCAGCCGGGCCGTTGGCGGCGGGGGTCGTGGCAGCCGAGCTGGTGGTGGCGGCACCGCTGCTGGCCTGGCTCGACGGCGACGCGGCATGCTGCTGCGCGGCCCAGGTCTGGTACGAGCTGATCCGCGACCACTCGGTCCAGTGCGCGGTGTCGAGCAGGTCGCCCTGGTCGTCGTAGTAGTGGATCTCGTCGTCCGGGAAGTCGTACTCCACGTCCGGGATCGGCGTGCAGAGGTAGTCGTCGTATCCGGGCAGCGTGTCCTGCCCGTCGTGATAGGTCTGGCCGTCGATCGTCACGGTGACCGGATCTGGATGCTGGGCGGGGTTCGTGATGTCCGTGGCGTGCGCGGCGGGAGCCACCCCGAACAGGGCGACGCCCAGGACGGCGGCGCTGAGGACGAGCCCGGCGACGAAGCCGGAGGCACGCGGCATCGTCAGGCGCCCGCCGGCTCCTGGTCGCGATCCGTCGTGCCGCTGGACCCGCCGGTCATGGTCACATCGATCGTGGGCCGCCGGGGCCGATCTCGTCCAACTGCTGAAAGCGCTCACTGTCTTCCTCTCTCATCTGTCCGTTGTCGTGTTCTGCTCACGGGTGTCGTGGTGCGGACGCGCGCAGGCGCGCTCCTCCCGACCGGGCGCCATCGCGCTGTCGGGCCGGGGTGTCGCGTCGGTGGTCGAGGAGCAGCGGGCGCTGCTCAGCGACGGCGAGGCGCGGGACCTCGCCCGCGACATCGCACGAGCGAGGTCGCTGACGGGGTGCAGCTCCGGGGCGTCATCAGGCGCCCACCAGCTCTTGGCTCTGGTCCGCGGCGCCGCTGGTCTCGCCGGCCGTTGCCACGTCGAGCGCGTCGAGGTCGCGGTGCGGATCGGCGGGCGCGAGATCTGGCGCCGCGCCCGGGACGACCTCCGACTCCGCGAGCTCGTCCTCGTCGAGGAACTCGGCCCGACCCGCGAATATCTCGTCGTCGAGCAGCCCTGTCTGCCGCGCCACCACGGTGGCGCTCACGGCCGCCGCGGTGACGTTCGTCGCCGTGCGCGCCATGTCCGCGATCATGCTGATCGGGATCGTCACTGCTACGAACTCGAGCGGCAGTCCGGCCGCGGACAGGACGGTCGCGGCCGCCACCGTCGCCGCGCCGGGCACGCCGGCCGTGCCGACCGAGACGACGACACCGAGGATCGCGAGGACGACGTAGTCACCCGGCGTGTACGAGATGCCGTACGCGTTGATGCCCCAGACCGCGATCAGCATCGGCCAGATGCCGGCGCAGCCCGGCATGCCGATCGTCGTGCCGAGCGGCGCCGTGAAGTGCGCGATCTCCGAGTTGACGCCGACGTTGCGCGTGAGCCGCGCCGTCGTCACCGGGAGCGTGCCGATGCTGCTCTGCGTGGTGAACGCGGTGAGCTGCGCCGGGAAGATCTTGCGGAAGAACGCGACCGCCGGCACGTCCGCGAAGACCGTGAGGATCACGCCGTTGACGACGTACGTGTGCAGGAGGCACGCGCTCCAGACGAGCGCCAGCAGCCCGGCGAGCGACCAGAAGTCACGCCCGAGGTTCGTGCTGCTGCCGACCATGTAGGCCGTGAGCGCGACGATCGCGTATGGCGTGAGCCGGATGACGTAGCCCACGGCCTTGAAGATGACGAGCTTCAGCGCCTCGGCGCCGTCGCGGAACGTCTTGACCTTCTCGGGCTCCTTCTCGGCCAGCGACAGGTAGGCCACGGAGAGTGTGACCGCGATCAGGATGATCGGGATGATGTCGTTCGCGCTGAAGTTCTGCACGACGTTCGTCGGGAAGAAGCCCACGACCACCTGGCTGAAGCTCTGCACCTGCCCCTGGACGGTGTCGATCGAGACCCCGCCGAGCTTGTCGTGGACGCCGTGGCCCGGCTGGAACACGATGCCGAGGCCCAGCGCGAGCACGACGCCCAGGGCGTTGCTCAGCAGCAGCCAGAAGATCGAGCGCAGCCCGATGCTGCGCAGCTTCGCGAGGCTCCCGAGCGAGGTGATCGACGAGACGATCGCCACGAGGATCAGCGGAGCGACGGTGGCGAGCAGGACGTTGATGTAGATCTGCCCGATCGGGTTGATCGTCTCGACGTGCCTGCCCGCGACCAAGCCGATCGGGATGCCCACCGCCAGGGCGACGAGTGCGACGAGGCTGAAGTTGAGGCGACGCCGGCGTAGCTGCCAGATGCCGGCCCAGCTGAGCGCCACCGCAGCGAGTGTCGCCAGGGCCGACCAGTTCAAGTTCATGCGTGCCATCGCCCCTTCGGTAGATCGGATCCTTGCAGCGCAGGGCCGAATCTATACTATTTCGATCAACTTTGCGGGGTTTCCGTTGCGCCGTGTTCGCTACGCGAGATCTGCGGATGAAGCGCTCGGCCTTGCCATTGGTCTGTCAGCGCCGCGACATGACGGCCCCTCGCTGCGAAACCGCTCGTGGAACCCGTCGTCGGCCGATTCCGCATCGAGGACCTCCAGCGCCACCCAGCGGTCCAGCGACACCTGCTTGGCGCGATACACCACCGCCATGCCGCCGGATCCGACGATCTCGGTCGATCCGGTAGCGCCCCAGGCGTCTCTCCCTCGTGCAGGCGTCGCATGCTCAGGTCGAACCCAACCTGGATGGCGGCGTAGGTGACGGCGTCCGAGCTGGCGCCCGACGACGTCGGCGCACAGGGCAGCGGCGACGCGGCCGGGCAGCGTTCAGCCGCCCGGTTCCCGCGCCTGCGCGTTCAGAGCACGATCTCGCAGTTGCGGGCGCGGTCGTGGGAGTCCATCTCGACGCGATCCTTGCCGGGACCGCAGTCGATCACGTCCGCCCCGCCGCCCACGGCGCGGATCGTGTCGTCGCCGGGTCCGCCGTCGAGGTGGTCGCGGCCGAAGCCGCCGTTGAGCTGGTCGTCGCCGTTGCCGCCCCGCAGCACGTCGTCGCCGCGCCCGCCCTCGAGCTCGTCGTCGCCGTCGCCGCCGTCGAGGCGGTCGTTGCCGGTGCGCCCGAACAGCGAGTCGTCGCCCGCGCCGCCGTCGAGGACGTCGTTGCCGCCCCGGCCCTCGAGGAAGTCCAGGCCGCCGCCGCCCTTGATGACGTCCGCGTGGTTCGTGCCGAGGATCCGCTGGGCGCGGTCGCCGGGCAGGCAGCGATGGCGGGCGAGGTCGCACTTCGACAGCGACTCGTAGCCGAGCGCCTTGACGATCGTCTGGTCGTCGATCGGCACGCCGACATCGCGCCAGTGCTGCAGCGAGCCGGGCAGCGTCGGCGCCTGGCCGAGGTCCGCGCCGACCGTGATCTGCTCGCAGGCGAGGAACTGCGTGCGCGAGCCGCCGACCCTGATCGTGTCGCGCGCGTACGGCGTGAGGATCACGTGGTCGTTGCCCGGGCCGCAGTCGACGACCTGCGCCGAGGCGCCGACGTAGAGCGTGTCGTCGCCGTCGCCGCCGTACATCCGCGTGCCGAGCGCGTCGGAGGTCATCCACAGCGTGTCGTTGCCCGCGTCGCCGTAGATGTCGCCCGAGGCGGAGTCGACGAGCACGTCGTCGCCGTCGCCGCCGTGGGCGGGCAGTCCGTTGGCCTGCCCCGAGCCGGGCAGCAGGATGTCGTCGCCGGCGCCGCCGTCGAGGCCGTCGTTGCCCGTGCCGCCGTCGAGCAGGTCGTCGCCGTCGCCGCCGAGCATCTGCCGGTCCGAGCCGGCGTTGCCGATCAGGACGTCGTCGCCGGTGCCGCCGTCGAGCAGGCGGTCGTCGCCGAAGCGCGACTCGCCGAGGAAGTCGTTGCCGTCGTCGCCGCGCAGCGTGTCGTCGCCGTCGAAGCCGTCGAGGCGGTCGTTGCCCGGCCCGCCGTCGAGGCGGTCGTTGCCGGTGAAGCCGTAGAGGTAGTCGTTGCCGGCCTCGCCGACGAGCTTGTCGTTGCCGGAGCCGCCGTCGAGATAGTCGTCGCCGTCGCCGCCGTAGAGCTGGTCGGCCGCGCTGCCGCCGCTGAGCAGGTCGTTGCCGCCGAGGCCGCGCAGGATGTCGCGCGAGCCGGCCCCGCGGATGCGGTCCTTCGCGGCGGTGCCGACGATCGTGTTCGCGTGCTCGTCGCCGCTCTTCACCGCGGCGATCCCGACCGGCACGCAGACGAGCAGCAGCGCGCCGAGCGCGAGCGCGACGAGCAGCGATGGTGTGCGCGCGCGGCGACGGTGATCCTGCACCGCGAGCAACGTAGCGGGTCGCGGGGTGTCTGCGCCATCGGCTTTTCGGCCAGGGTCACTCGTGGGTCGCGCGTGGCACCTATGCAGCCTCATGCGCTGCATATTCGCCATTCACGCCGCGGCGCGCCCAGGCTCAGCCCTTCACGAGGCTGCGCGCGAACGCGACGCCGCGCCCGACCCAGGCGTCGAGCGGACCATCGCTCGCCACGCCCTCCGAGCCGACGAGGATCCAGTCGGTCATCGGGCGACCGGACATCACGCAGCGGCGCGCGTGCGGCTGCGACAGCGCGTAGCGGCCGTCCGCCTCGCCGACGCGCACCATCAGCTCGTCGCCCGCGACCCCGACCGCGAGGTTGCCGGCGACCATGAACATGCGGCGGCCGAACATCGCCTTCTCCGCGACCTGGCGCTCGCCCGCCAGCGCCGTGCGCACGCGCGCGGCGAGTTGCTCGTCGAACGCCACGGAGATCAGACCCTCTGCACCACGAGCGGTGGATGCGCCCGCGCCATGGTCTCGAAGTCCTCGTCCTGCGTCACCACGGGCAGTCCGTGCTCGATCGCCGTCGATGCGATGAGGGCGTCGAGGATCTTCGGCCGCGCGCCGCTGCGCCGGCAGTCGTGCGTCAGGCGAGCGAACGCGCCCATCACCGCTTCGGTGATGGCGATCGGGTCCGCGGCGCGCGCGAGCGCCAGCGTGTCGGCCCGCCGCGCACGCTGGTCGGCGTCCGTCGCGGCGAGCACACCGAGCTCGAGCTCGCCGATCGTGACGACCGAGACCGCGAGCTCGTCCGGCAGCCGGCCGAGCGCCCGCCGCTGCTCGCGGGCGACGAAGACCGACGTGTCGAGCAGGCCGCGGCTCACAGCTCGTCGATCGTCTGCCCGGCGAGGCACTCGAGATCGGCGGTCAGCCCGGGGTCGGCCTGGCGCTCGCCGAGCTGGCCGGACAGCCACTCGCCCGGCAACCAGCGCGCACGGCGCCCGTGCGGCACGATGTCCGCGACCGGCTCGCCGTTGCTCGTCAGCGTGACCGACTCGCCGGCCTGCACGGCCGCGACCACGGCGGCCGTTCGATTCCGAAGCTCCCGTACGCTCACCTGCATGTGCGACACCGTAGCACGGCGCGTGGCGCTCCCGGCACCGGGAGCCGAGACCCGCCGGGACGCTACCGCTCGCCCGGCGTCTTCAGCGGATACACCGACACCGGGATCGAGAGGTCGAGCGTCGTGCGGATGATCCGCGACTGCTCCGCGACGTGGGCGGCGGGGTAGCCCTCCCCGGTGCTGGCGCGCTCGGGACGGCCGACGTAGCCGAAGCGCAGCCGCTCCGGGAGGATCTGCATGAGGCGCGGGAACATGTGCGCGCGGGCGCCCATGTTGCGCGGCTCCTCCTGCACCCAGACGACCTCGCGCAGGTTCGGATAGGACTCGATCAGCTCGAGGATCTGCGCCTGCGGGAAGGGATACAGGAGCTCGACGCGGCCGATCGCGACGCCGTCGTTGCCCTTGCGGTTGGGGTGGCCGACGAGGTCGTAGTAGATCTTGCCGGTGCACAGCACGAGCCGGCGCACGTTCTCGACGGGCACGCGCGGCTCGGCGAGCACGGGGAAGAAGCGCGCCTCGGCGAGGTGCTCGATGCGGTTGGTGGCCTGCGGCAGGCGCAGCAGCGACTTCGGCGTCATGAGGATCAGCGGGCGCTGCTTGGCGACGCGCGCCTGGCGGCGCAGCAGGTGGAAGTACTGCGCCGGCGTCGTCACGTTCGCGACGCGGATGTTGCCCTCCGACGCCATCTGCAGGAAGCGCTCCAAGCGCCCGCTCGAATGCTCCGGGCCCGAGCCCTCGTAGCCGTGCGGCAGCAGCAGCACGAGCCGCGACGTCTGCCCCCACTTCGCCAGCCCGCTCGAGATGAACTGGTCGATGATGACCTGGGCGGCGTTGACGAAGTCGCCGAACTGCGCCTCCCACAGGACGAGCGTCTCCGGACCCTCGGCGCTGTAGCCGTACTCGAACCCGAGGCACGCGACCTCCGACAGCGGCGAGTTGTGCAGCTCGAACGGCGCCAGCGCCCCCGGCAGCGACTGGATCGGGCAGATCGTCTGGCCGGTGCGCGCGTCGTGCAGGACCATGTGGCGCTGGGAGAACGTGCCGCGCTCGACGTCCTGACCGGTCAGGCGGATCGGCGTGCCCTCCGTCAGCAGCGCGGCGAACGCGAGCGCCTCGGCATGCGCCCAGTCGATCCCGCCGTCGGCGCCGAGCGCGACGCGCCGGCGCTCGAGCACCTTGACGAGCTTCGGATGGACCGTGAAGCCCTCTGGCGTGCGCAGCAGCTCGTCGTTGAGGATCCGCAGCCGCTCGGCGCCGACCGCCGTCCGGACGTCCGGCGACGGCGTGCGATCGAGCTGGTACTCGCCCGTCGGCTGGTCGACCGTGCCGGCCTCGGCGGCGGCCTTGATCTGCTCGCGCAGGCGCTGGTGCAGCGTCGTGAGCTCGTCCCAGACCGCGTCCTTCTGCGCGTCGACGTCGCGCTGCGTGACGACGCCCTGCGCGACGAGCTGATCGGCCCAGATCTCCGCGACGCGCTTGTGGTTCTTGATGCGCTCGTACATCGCCGGCTGCGTGTACGCGGGCTCGTCGGCCTCGTTGTGGCCGAAGCGGCGGTAGCCGATCAGGTCGATCATCACGTCGTGGCCGAACTCGCGGCGGAACGCGAAGGCGAGCCGCACCGCCGCGATGCAGGCGCTCACGTCGTCGGCGTTGACGTGGATGATCGGCACGTCGAAGCCCTTCGCGATGTCCGACGCCCAGCGCGTCGAGCGCGCGTCGTCGGGATCGGTCGTGAAGCCGACCTGGTTGTTCTGCACGAGATGCAGCGTGCCGCCGACGTTGTAGCCGTCGAGCGCCTGGAGGTTCAGCGTCTCGGGCACGACGCCCTGCGCCGGCAGCGCCGCGTCGCCGTGCAGCACGATCGGCACCGCCGAGTCCGTGTCGCGATGCGCGCGCGGACCCTGGCGAGTGGTCTGCGCGGCCCGCGTCGCGCCGACGACGACCGGCCCGACGTACTCCAGGTGCGACGGGTTGGACTCGAGGTTGACGAGGATCGACGACCCGTCGGGCAGCTGGTAGGAGCCCTGCGCGCCGTGGTGGTACTTCACGTCGCCGGTGCCGCCCTGCGGGATCGTCGTCACGGCCTCGAGCGTCGAGGCGCCCTCGAACTCGGCGAAGATCGTGTCGTACGGGCGGCCGAGGTTGTGCGCGAGGACGTTGAGCCGGCCGCGGTGCGCCATCCCGAGCACGACCTCGCGCCCACCGTGGATCGCCGCGAGCTGGATCGCCTCGTCGAGCATCGGGACCGTCATGTCCAGGCCCTCGATCGAGAACTGCTTCTGGCCGAGGTACGCCTTGTGCATGAAGCGCTCCATCGCGTCGACCTCGATCAGGCGCTTGAGCAGCGCCTTGCGCTCGTCGGGGCTCAGCGTGAGGCGGAACGTGCCGGACTCGATCTTCTCGCGCAGCCACGTGCGCTGGCGATGCGAGGCGATGTGCTCGATCTCGTAGGCGATCGTGCCGCAGTACGTCTCGCGCAGGTGCGGCAGCGCGTCGGCGAGGGTCGCGCCCGGGACGGCGACGCGCAGGATCCGGGCCGGGATCCGCGCCATGATCTCCGGCGTCAGGCCGAGCGGGTCGGGGTCGAGCGCCGGATCGCCCTCGGGCTCGACGCCCAGCGGGTCCAGGCGGGCGGCGAGATGGCCGAACGTGCGGTGCGCCTTGACCAGCGACGACGCGGCGTGGACGGCTTCGAGCAGCTGCTCGGAGGGCTCGGCGCCGGCGTGCCGGCCGGCCGGATCGCGCTCGCGCGCCGCCGCGGCGGCGGCCGCCGGAGCCGGCGGGGCCGGCGGCGGCCCCAGCGCCACGCCGAGCTCGGCGAAGATCCGCTCGTAGAAGCCGTGCTCGCCCTGCAGGTGCTCCTCGACGACGGCGAGGAAGCGACCGGACTCCGCGCCCTGGATGACGCGATGGTCGTAGGTCGAGGTCATCGACATGACCTTCTCGGCACCGATCATGTCGCCGATCGCGCCGAGCCCGACGGGATAGGCGATCGCGCCGGTCGCGACGATCGTCCCCTGGCCCGCCATCAGCCGCGGCACCGACGCGACGGTGCCGATCGCGCCGGGGTTCGTCAGCGAGACGTTGCCGCCCGTCAGCCGATCGGCGGTCAGCGTGTTGTCGCGCGCGCCGGCGACGAGCTCGGCGAACGCTGCGACGAAGTCCGGGAAGCTCAGGCGGCCGGCGTCGCGGATGACCGGCACCATCAGCGTGTGCGCGCCGTCGCGCTTCTCGACGTCGACCGCGATGCCGAGGTGCACCGCGCCGTCGTCGATCCGCGACGGCTTGCCGTCGATCACGGCGTAGTGGTTCGCCATGACGGGCATCTCGTCGGTCGCCGCGCGCGCGATCGCGTACGCGATCAGGTGCGTGAAGGAGAGCTTGTGGCCCGCGGCCTTGAGCTCGCGCCGGCGGGCGTCCATGACCGTGACGGTCATCGTCCGGAAGGACGTCGCGGTCGGAACCTCGCGCGACTGCTCCATGTAGCGCGCGAGCACGGCGGCGCCGCCGCGCAACGGCGTCGCGCCGGCGGGCGCGCGCGGAGCGGCGGCGGGTGCGCCCGCAACGGCCGCTGCACTCGGAGCGGGCGTGCCTCGAGGGTCCGCGGCTGCGCGCGGAGCGCCGGCGGGCGCCGGCACCTCCTTCGCCGACAGCACGTCGGCCTTCGTGATCCGGCCGGCGGGCCCGCTGCCGTGGACCTCCGCGAGGTCGACCCCCTCCGCCGCCGCGATCCGGCGGGCGACGGGCGAGATCGGCGCGTGGTGCTCGGACGGCGCGCCCACGCCGTCCGCGGTCGCGGGCGGCGTCGCCGCGTCGGGTGCCGGTGGCCCCGACGTGCCGTTGAACCCACCGTTCGATTCAGCGACTCCCGCGCGCATGCGGCCGATGACGTCGCCGACCGAGACCGTCTCGCCCGCCGGCGCGAGGATCTCCGTGATCGTCCCATCG
>DATAZX010000050.1:0-6114 GCA_036271815.1 Solirubrobacteraceae bacterium | reverse complement strand
TCAGCGCCGGACGCGCGAGCTGCTCGAGGGAGGTTAGAAAACACGAGGATTCGGGAAGGACGCGGCGTATGCGCAGCTCACCCGATTCTCACGTCTCGTTCACGGATCCCTCACAGGCCCGTGGGAGGATCAGTCCATGTTGCCGCTGACCCGCTGCCGCCACTGCAACTCGCGACTGCTCCAGCTGGAGCGCCTCTGGCTGCTGCCCGACGGCCGGCACGTTGCGCGGCGCCGCTGCCCGGAGTGCGAGTCGATCGATGACGTCACGGCCGACCCCGAGGCCCTGTGGGCGTGGTGCAGCACCTCGCGCCGCCATCGCGAGACGCTCGAGCGCACGGTGCTCCAGCTCTCCGCCGGTGTGGCCGAGCTCGAATCGCTCAGCTAGAGTCGCCTCGCGCGACGAACGGAGGTCGCCCCGACCGGGGCGCGAGAGAGGGAAGCCGGTGCGACTCCGGCGCGGTCCCGCCACTGTAAGCGGTAGCGAGGGGGCTGGGCGCGAAGCCGAGCCACTGGGGTGAGAGCCCTGGGAAGGTGCCCCTCCGCGTCACCCCGCGAGCCAGGAGACCTGCCTCCGTCGGGAACGACTCCGAGGAGAGCACGAGATGCATGTACGCACCCGCAGAGCGGCCACGGCGGCCGCCCTGCTCCTGACCCTGCTGGCGGTCTGCGCGGCGAACGCCTTCGCGTCGCCGGTGACCGCCACGATCCGGGTCGAAGGGCTCGCGGGAACCGTGATCCCGACGACGACGCTGGCGACGGACGCGCGCCCGATCGTGGCGACCTGCTGCGACGTGGTCGGTCCGCCGGCCGTCACGAACGTAGGCGTGGCCCACGCGTTCCTCGTCCCGTCGGCGCTGACCCTGCTCGCCGACGCGGCCGACGCGAACCACCTCGCCCTCGGCTGCACCTGGTCGGCCACCTACGACGACTGCTTCGTCGACGGCTTCCCCGACGCGTTCCCGACGACATCGACCGACTACTGGCGGCTCGTCGTCAACGGCAAGGACTCGCCGACGGGCTTCGGCGGCACCGCGCTGCACGACGGCGACCGGGTCGACGTGATCGCGACGGACTACACCCAGAACGAGCCCCCGCTCATTACGCTCGCGCCGTCGAAGGCCGCGATCGCCGACGGCTCGGCGTTCACCGTGCAGGTGACGAGCCTCGACACCTCCGGGTTCGGCGTGACCGGCCCGGGCGCCGGCGCCGTCGTCTCGTACGGCACCCAGCAGGCGACCGCGGGCGCCGACGGCGCCGTCACGTTCGTCGCAACCGGCAGCGGCTTCACGTCGCTCTCGGCGACGCTCGCGGGCGCCACGCCGTCGCAGGTCACGAGCATCTGCGCGTACGGCGCCGATCCGACGGTCTGCTCGCTGCCCGCGCCCGCCGTGCCGGCGATGCCGGCAGCCGCTGTCGCGACCGTCGCGCCCGTGACGCCGGTCGCCGCCGCCTCGCTCGCGACGGCCGACAGGATCGCGCCGTCGAGCCGCTTCTCGGCGCCGCTCGCCTTCGGCAAGGTGAAGTCGGTCAAGCGCCTGGTCGGCGTCACGGCGCCCGACCGCTCGGACATCGCGAGCGTCAGCTACGCGCTGGCGAAGCGCGTCGGCACGCTCTGCCGCTTCCGCAAGGCGAACGGGTCGCTCGCCGCCGCCGGCTCGTGCTCGAAGGCGATCTGGCTGCCGGCGACGGGGCGCGCCTTCTGGCATGTGACGTTCACGAAGGCGCTCGCGCCCGGCCGCTGGCGCGCGTTCTCGCGCGCGACGGACGGAGCCGGCAACGTCGAGGCGCCGTTCGAGTCGCAGACCTCCTTCATCGTCACCTCGTGATCGCCGCCGCGATCGTCGCGGCGACCCTGCACGCCGCCCCCCCGCCGCCCGTCGATCGGGCGGCGGGGAGGCGCGGCGCGGCCTACCTGGCGGCGCAGGCCCCGGGCTCGGAGCTCGGGGCCGAGGCGGACAGCGTGCTCGCGCTGGTCGCCGCCGGCCGCACGCCGGGAGCGCACCTCGCCCGTCTGATCGCCCTCGTCCCGTCGCAGACCGGCACGACGGGTCTGGCCGCGAAGGCTGCGCTCGCGGTCGTCGCGGCCGGGCTGAACCCGCGCTGCACGGCCGGCGTCGACCTCGTCGCACGGATCCGGGCGGGCTACGCGTCTGGCGTCTACGGGGCGACGGTGTTCGAGGACTCGCTCGCGATCACCGCGCTCGCGGGCGCCGGCGAGCCGGTGCCGCAGGCGGCGCTCGCCGAGCTTCGGCGGTTGCGCGGGAGCGGGGGGTACGGGCTCTCGATCGACGGCGGGCCCGACGACGCGGACGACACCGGCATGGCGCTGATGGCGCTGCGCGCCGCCGGCGCGCCGGTCTCCGATCCCGCGGTGCGCGGCTCGGTGCGCTGGCTGCTGCAGCAGCGCCTGCCGGGCGCCGGCTGGGCCGGTGCCGCGGGCAGCTCGACGGTCTCCGACTCGACCGCGCTCGCGCTGCGCGGCCTCACCGCGGCGGGGTCCGGCTGGCCGGCCGGCGCCGCGCAGGCGCTGCGGCGGTTGCAGGAGGCCGATGGCGGCTTCGACGCGACCGCCGGCGCGCCGGGCAGCCGGCTGATCGCGACGCTCGACTCGACGCCCGCGCTGTTCCGGCGCACCCTGCCGCTCGTACGGCGGACGACGCCCGGGCATGCCTGCGGTTGACGGCTATCCTCTGCGCCGCGAGCCAGGCAGCCGCGGGCGCGCCGGCGACGGGGCGCTCGAGGAAAGTCCGGACACCGAAGGGCAGGGTGCTGGGTAACTCCCAGGCGGGGAAACCCGACGGAAAGTGCAACAGAAAGGACACCGCCCAAGCGGCCTTCGGGCCGACGGTAAGGGTGAAAAGGTGCGGTAAGAGCGCACCAGCGGCACGGAGACGTGCCGGCTAGGTAAACCCCACCCGGTGCAACGCCAGACAGGGATGATGACGCGGCCCGCCGAGTCCCGGGTAGGCGGCAACGAGCCTCGCGGCGACGCGGAGCCCAGATAGATGGCTGCCCACGACAGAATCCGGCTTACAGGCTCGCTACGGATCGGGCCCCGCCTCGGCGGGGCCCGTTCTAGCTCTCGGGTCTGACCCCGCGCACCGCGAACGCGCGGGCAGACAGCGCGATCGACCCGTCGGCCGCGACGGGCAGCGACGATCGCAGGCGCTCGCGCAGCCTGGCCCGATCCGGTTCCGCGAGCCCGGCGACGTAGGCGGGCGCCGGGCCCTGCGCGCCGAGGAACGGCTCCCACAGGTCGTCGAGGTCACTGAACACGGTCGGCGTCACGATCGGGCGGGTCTCGACCTGCGCCAGCCCGCCGCCGGCGAACAGCGCGGCGAGCGCGTCCGGCGCGCAGATCGGAAAGCGGCGCCCCTCATCGAGCGCTGCCGCGGCCGGGTCGAGCGCCACCGCGGCGTCCCAGAAGCGGCGGATCAGCTGCATGCCGTCCGCGTAGTCCCAGACGTACACCGCAACGGTGCCGCCTGGCCGGACGCTGCGGCGCAGCTCCGCGACGGCGCGCCCGTGGTCGCCCAGGAAGTTCAGGACGAGGCCCGAGACCGCGACGTCGAACGCGCCATCGCCGACGGGCAGGTCGAGCGCATCGCCGGTCGTGAAGCGCGTCCGCTCGGCCTCGCCGGTGGACGCGGCCGCCAGGCCGACGAACGCCGCCGACGAGTCGATTCCGTGCACGAGTGCGGGCGAGGCCGCGCGGGCGATCCCGCGCGAGAGCGCGCCGGTGCCGCAGCCGACGTCGAGCCAGCGCAGGCCGGCCGGGAGCGCGAGCCAGTCGAGGAACGCGGCGCCGACCGGCTCGCTCCAGCGGCCGATGTAGCGCTCGTAGGCCTCGGCGACGCCCCAGATCGACGGCTCCCGTGTCACCCGGGGATGGATACCCCAGGGCGCTGCCGCGCGTGCCGTTTGCCATGATCGGGCCGTGGCCGAAGACCAGGTCGTGGTGCGGGAGTCGGGCGATGCCGATCGGCTGATCGCGTTCGCAGACGCCGTCGTCGCGATCGCCATCACCCTGCTCGCGCTCGAGCTGCCGGTGCCCGAGGGCAAGACGGCGCACGAGCTGCTGACCTCTGCGCGACACCACCAGGGCGACTACCTCGCCTTCCTGGTCAGCTTCCTCGTGATCGCGGCGATGTGGGCGCGCCATCACCACGTGATGCGCTACGCCGAGCGCAGCGACGACCGGCTGCGCTCGCTGAACATGGTCTGGCTGCTCGCGATCGTGCTGAACCCGTTCGCGACGGACCTGATCGCGGTCGACGCGCACGACACGGCGGCCGCTCACGCGCTGCGCTTCGGGTTCTACGCGGTGCTGCAGATCCTGGCGAACGTGGCGTTCCTCGCGATGATCCGGCACCTCGTGCGGGCCGGCCTGCAGTCGGCCGACGCGCCGGCCGACCTGTGGCCCGAGACGCGCCGCGGCGGGCTCACCATCAGCGCGATCTTCGCGCTCTCGATCCCGCTCTTCTTCGTCTCTCGCGACGCGTACGTGCTCTGGTTCGCCGGCCCGGTCGTCATCCACTTCGCGCGTCGTCACGGCCTGTTCCGCACACGAAAGCAACCAACCGGTTAGATTTAGGCACATGCCCTATGACGCGAACGCCACGAGAACGAGAATCCTCGAGGCAGCGGCCGAGGAGTTCGCCGCCGAGGGGATGGCCGGCGCCCGCGTCGACCGCATCGCCGAGCGCGCGCAGGCGAACAAGGCGTCGATCTACAGCTACTTCGGGAGCAAGGACGAGCTGTTCGAGGTCGTGCTGCGCAGCAAGGTCGGCGTGCTCGGCGGCGTCGTGATCGACCCGGCCGCGCTGCCCGACTACGTCGGCCGGCTGTTCGACCTGCACTTCGAGTATCCCGACCTGGTGCGGCTCCTGCAGTACGAGGCGCTGCACTTCGGCGCCGAGGGCGTGCCCTGGGCCGAGGAGGCGCCGCGCGCGGCGCACTACCGGGCGAACGTCGCGGCGATCCGTGAGGGCCAAGCGCGCGGGCTCGTCAACCGCGACGTACCGGCCGAGAGCCTGCTGCTGGCCCTCAACTCGCTCGTCGGCTGGTTCGCCGCGGTTCCGCAGATCACGCGGATGCTGCTCGACGATGCCGCCGACCCGGGTGCGTTCGCGCGTCACCGGGCCACGCTGGTCACCCTCGCACACGCGATGGTCACGCCGATCGAGGCGAGTTCTAACTAACCGGTTGGAATTCTGATAGGATCTTCCCGGCTCGATTGCGCCGCCTGCAACTTCGCGGATTCGATCGCGCTCCAGTGACCTCTCGGACGGCCCCGTCCGGGACGAGCCGACGGTGTGCTCGACTCCGCGCGACGTCCCCCGACGCGCGGGCGCAGCACGGCCGTCCCGAGGTGTGGGAGCTCCACGATCCATGAGCGATTGGGACGACGAACGACCAGATGCGTACCGGTTCCTGTTCACGATCCAGCACGCGCGGGTCGAGCAGGAGTCGGAGGAGCTGCTGCAGGCCGTCTACGACGCGCTCGGCGCGCTCGATGCGGCCTGCCCGAGCGCCATCGCGACGATCGCCGAGGGCGATCTCGACAGCGTGGTGCGCGCCGGCGAGCGCTCGCTCACCGGCGAGGGGTCGTGGCCGCAGGAGCTGCAGCAGCTGCGCCAGGCGACCCGGCGGCTGCGCCTGGTGCTCGGCGAGGCCTGATCAGCCGGCGGTGTGCGGCGGCTCGCCCGCGGGCGTCGCCTGGTACAGCCGATCGAACTCGCCCGACCCGATCGCGGCGACCGTGTCCTCGTAGCCGCCCACGCGGTTCGGGCCGACGAACACCTGCGGCACCGTGTAGGCGTGCTGGTTCATCAGGAAGGTCATCGCGGCCTCGTCCTGATCGGCGCGGATCTCGCGCCACGGGTAGCCGTGCTTGTCGAGCTGCTTCTTGACCGCCCCGCACCAGCCGCACGGGACACGCGTGTACACGAAGACCTCGGGCATCGAACCTTCCTGGGGATTTGCCGCCATGTTCACCAGTGACAACGCCGGACGCGCGTCCGGTAATCCGGCGGCCGAGCGGCGATGCGCGATGATGCCCGTATGGCCGATCTCGATCCCCGGCTGAGGCACTACGTCGAGCGCGCGCTCGCC
>DATAZX010000049.1:0-26920 GCA_036271815.1 Solirubrobacteraceae bacterium | reverse complement strand
CGACGTCGTCGCGCGAGGCGGGGCCGAAGCCGGCGAGGTAGCGGCGCACGAGATGGCCGATCGCGAGGTCGAGCGTGAGGTCGCCCGGTCCGACGCCGCCGACCCAATCGCCGGCGAGGGCGAGCAGATCCGCGCGGCGGCGCTCCCAGGTGCCCGACGGCGGCGCGCGCACGAGATCGACCCACAACCCGACGCCATCCGCCCGCTCCTTGCCCACCAGCGCCACGATCTCCTTGCGATGCAGCAGGTCTCGGCTCCTCAGCAGGTCGCCCACGAGCTGCGCCGCCTCTTGCATCGCGGCGTCGTCGACCGCGCCGCGCCGCGATCGCAGCCACAGCGCGCGCCGCGCCGACCGCGTGGCAAGCGCGTACGGCCAGAAGTCGCTGCGGGCGACGAGGTGGATCGTCACGCGCATGAGCGTCGCCTGCACGGCGCGGCGTCCGACGAGCGCTGCGGTCACGTCCGCGCGCCCGAGGGCGTGCATCCGGCTCCACAGGCCGACGTACATCGACGGCGCGTACTGCGCCTGGATCGCGCCGATGCGCTCGAGCGTGCGCGGCACGGTCGCGGGCGAGCGCTCGAGCAGGCACTGGCGGGCGAGCACGGCGCGGTTGAGCTCGCGCTCGGAGAGGACCCGCTCGACCGTCATCTCTTCGACCTGCGCGCTGGCGCCGCGGTCGTGGCCGCGGCTCGCCCGGCGGGTCGTGACACGCTGCGACTGTAGCGCCGTGGGAAGATCGCCCGCGATGAGCACGGAGGCCTCGAGCGGGCGCACGCACCGGATCTCCGCCGTCCTGCGCGAGGAGGAGACGGTCACGCCCCTCGAGCTGTTCTTCGACCTCGTGTTCGTCCTGGCGATCACGCAGTGCACGGCGCTGATGGCGCACGAGCCGACGTGGTCGGGGCTCGCGAAGGGGATGCTCGTGCTGGGGGTGCTGTGGTGGTGCTGGGTCGGCTACGCGTGGCTGACGAGCGTCGTCGACCCGGAGGAGGACGCCGTCCGGATCGTGATCTTCGGCGCGATGGCGGCGCTGCTGGTCGCGGCGCTGTGCGTGCCGCACGCGTTCGGCGCCACGGGGCTGACGTTCGCGTGCGCCTACGCCGTCGTGCGCGTCGCGCACATCGCGCTGTTCCTGCTCGCGAGCGCGGACAACCCGAAGCTGCGCTCGTCGGTCGTCGGCCTCGCGGGCAGCACCGCGATCGGCACCGGCATCCTGATCGGCGCGTCGTTCACCGACGGCCTGCTGCAGGGCGGTCTGTGGGGCCTCGCGCTGGTGCTCGACGCCGGCGGGCCGTACTTCTTCGGCGCGGAGGGCTGGATGCTCGTGCCCGAGCACTTCGCCGAGCGTCACGGACTGATCGTGCTGATCGCGATCGGCGAGTCGATCGTCGCGGTCGGCGTCGGCGCCGAGCACGGCGTCGGAATCGGCGTCGTCGCCGCCGCGTCGGCCGGCACCGCGGTCGCGGCCGGGCTGTGGTGGCTGTACTTCGACATCGTCGCGATCGTCGCCGGGCGCCGGCTCGCCGCCGCCGAGCCCGGTCGCTCGCAGAACGAGATGGCCCGCGACTCCTACTCCTACCTGCACTTCCCGATGGTCGCGGGGATCGTGCTCGTCGCGCTGGGCATGAAGACGACGCTGGCCGACGTCGACGACCCGCTGGACGTCGTGCCCGCCGCCGCGCTGCTCGGCGGCGCGGCGACCTACCTGCTCGCGCACGTCGCGTTTCGCTTCCGCCACGTGCACACGGTCAACAGGCGGCGCCTGGGACTCGCGGTCGCGCTCGTCGCGTGCATCCCGATCGCGGTGCGCGTGCCCGCGCTGGCGACGGTCGCCGGGCTCGCCGCCGCGCTCGCGATCCTGATCGTGATCGAGACGCGCGGCTACGGCGATTCGCGCTCCCGGGTGCGCCACGAGATGCGCCACGAGTCCTCGTGAGCGGCGATGAAAGCCCCGACCGCACGGCGTCTCTTATCAGTGCGATAACCGTTCTGCACGGCGAGCCGGTACTGTTGCGCGGGAACGGCCGGGCCAATCGAGGTTCGGCAGCAAAGAAGTGCCAGCGCCCCGTGTCGTTGCCTCAAGCATCCTCGGAGTGAGCAGCACGCCCATCCGAGGAGGGCCAGCATGGCCACCGGAACCGTAAAGTGGTTCAGCGACGACAAGGGGTTTGGCTTCATCAGCCCCGACGATGGTGCGAAGGATCTCTTCGTCCATCACACGGGCATTCTGGGTGAGGGCTACCGCAGCCTCGCCGAGGGAGCCAAGGTCAGCTACGACGCCGAAGCCGGCGACAAGGGTCCCAAGGCGGTCAACGTCCAGGCCATCTGATCGCTGGCCCGGGCTGTAGGCCCGGATCACGATCTTCGTCGTACCGAGGGCGACCGCGCGAGCGGTCGCCCTCGTCGTTCCGGGCGCGGCTCTCGCGCCGTGAGCCCTACGGAGCCTTCGCGAGGTAGGCCGAGCGCTTGCCGGCGCGCAGCCGGATCGTCTTGCGCAGGCGCGTGTCGTGGACGTCGACGAAGCCGTCCTTGACCTCGGTCAGCGTGCCGTCGCAGCGGTCCTCGACGAGCCACCACGTGCCGCGGACCGTCGCCGACGAGCGCCGGCCGGCGGTGCGGAAGTCGCCCTTGCCGTGCCCCCAGAGGCTGCGGACCTTGCGCTTGCTGCGCTTGCGCGCGGGCCTCTTGCTCGTCGCGGCGGCGCCGGCCGCGGCGCCGAGCGGTGAGCCGGTCGTCGCGGCGCGCGCCGTGGCGCGGCCGCTGCTCGATACGCGGGGCGTGCAGCCGGCGAACGACCCGCCCGCGAGTGTGGCGACGAGGATCGGCTTGACGGCGTCCTTGGTCTGCGTGACGACGAAGATCCCGCCGTAGAACGAGGACGACTGCGTTTTGTGCTTGGAGACGTTGACCTCGTCGGTGATCAGCACGTGACCGTGGCGCGCATCGATCCGCGATCCGAGCGGGATCTCGCGCAGCGTCGCGACGTCGACGTAGACCTTGCTGCCCGGCAGCTTCACGCGCACGGTGCCCGACGTCGCGACGATCGTGACCGACGTGCTCTTGTCCGGGGCGGGCGTCGCGCCGCCCGTGCCGCCGGGTCCGGCCGCGACGCTGACGGTGCGCGCGGCCTGCGCGGACGGCCCGCCGTCTCGCAGCATCCGCGTCCCCGTCCACAGCTGCGAGGTCGACGTGCCGTCGGCGTCGGTCACCGTGAGCGTTGCGGTCCAGGTGCCGGCGGCGTAGACGTGGCTCGGCTTCGGGCCGCCATCGGCCAGCGCGGTGCCGTCGCCGAAGCTCCAGTCGTAGCGGGCGATCGAGCCGTCGGGATCGGATGACGCGCTCGCGTCGAAGGTCGTCGCCTGGCCGGCGGGCCTCGGCGTCGCCGTGAACGCGGCGACCGGCGCCTGCGACGGCGCGAGCGCGACGCCCGCGCTCGTCACCCCGCCGATCGTGCTCGCGAGGTCCGCGCCGTGGGTCAGCGTGCCGCCGGCCGCGATCGTCCACACCCCGACGCCGCCGTCCTGGCCGACGTACAGCGATCGGCCGTCGGGGCTCGCGACGGCGTCGCGCGCGCTCGCATCGACCGCGTAGGGCACGGAGGCGGGGGAGAGGGGCGCGAGCGCGCCCGCCGCACCGACGGAGAACTGGTCGATGCGGCCGGGCGTGCCCGTGCTCGTGGGAACCCATGCGAAGGCGCCGCCGGGCGCGATCGCGACGGCGCTCGAGCCGCCGGGGTCGCCCGCGACGCCGACGATCGAGCCGCCGGCCAGCGCGCCGCCGGTGGCGATCGTGAAGTGCGCGACGCCGGTGGCGCTCTCGCCGCTGGTGGCATACAGCCCACGGCCGTCGGGCGTCACGGCCATCCGCGTGGCCGCGGTCGGGCCGCTGGCCCCCGGCGCGGTCGGCCAGGGCACGGACGTCGCCGCCTTCGCGGTGACGGCGCCGGTCGCCGGGTCGACGTCGAACTGGTCGATGTGGGCGGTGCCCTGGCGGACGGGGCCGCCGTCGGCGACGTAGAGGCTCGTGCCGTCCGGCGTCATCGCGACGAAGCGCGGGGCCGCGGTCGCGCCGAGGTCGACGCTCGTGACCGCCCCGAGCGTGCCGTCGGCCGCGATCGGCCGCGACTCGAGCACGTGGCGCTGCGCGCTGACGTCGTAGATGCGGGCCCCCTGCGGGTCGACGACGATGCCCTCGGGGTCGGCGCCGGTCGTGACGCTGCCCAGGGGATCCATGCGCCCGCCCGCGCCTCGCGCGAACTCGGCGATCGCGCCGACGTCGGTGCCGGGGTTGCGGGTCACGTAGGCGAAGCGCCCGTCCGGGGTGATCGCGATGTCCTGCGCGTCGATCCCCAGATCGGCGGGCGCGAGGGCGCTGAGCGAGCCGTCGGCGGCGACCGCGAACTCCGACAGCAGCTGCCCGTTCGTCCCGGAGTGCTGCGGCGCGTAGAGGTTCGTCACGCCGGACGCGGGCGCGGCGACGAAGCCCGCCAGCAGGGCGGTGGCGACGCCCGAGAGCACCGCGGCGCACGCCACCATCCACCTGCCGCGCATCGGGTTCGTCGGTCGCATCGTGATCCCCCTGAGCCGTCGGCTCGCCGGTCGTGAGCCCGGGCACTCGAGGCCGGGCTCGTCGTGGGCCGGACCCTACGTCAGCAACCCGCCGCGCACGTGGACGTTGCGCACACACTGCGCCGGCTCGCGTGCGAGACACTGCGCCGATGCCCCGACGCCAGAGGCTCGCGCTGACGTTGTACGCGACGCTGGCGCTCGGGACGACCGGCCTGGTGCTCGTGCTGTGGGCCTGCCACGTGTTCCGCGGCAGCGACCTCGCGACGGTCGACGCGCGCTTCGCCGTGCGCGGCGACCGCGCCGCGCCGGACGTCGTCGTGGTGGCGATCGACCCGCGGACGCTCACGCAGATCGGGCAGTTCCCGTTCAGCCGGGTCCACCACGCGCGCGTCATCCGCCGGCTCGTCGCGGACGGTGCGCGCGTCGTCGCCTACGACGTCCAGTTCACCGAGCGCGGGCCGAGCGTCGCGGCCGACAACGCGCTCGTGCGCGCGGTCGCCGCCGCGCCTCGCATCGTGCTCGGCACGAGCGAGGTCGGCCGCGACGGCTCGACGGACGTGCTCGGCGGCGACGCGAGCCTGCGCGCGATCGGCGCGCACGCGGGCAGCGTCAACGTCCCCAACGACCCGGGCGAGATCGTCCGGCGCGTCGCCTACGGCGAGTCGGGCCTGGCGTCGCTGCCGGTCGTCGCGGCGCGGCTGGCCCGCGGCGCGGGCGCGGCCCCGCGCGCGGACTTCCAGTCCGACGCCAGCGCCTGGATCGACTTCCCCGGTCCACCCGGGACGGTGCGGACGGTCTCGTTCGTCGACGTCGAGCGCGGGAGGGTCGACCCGCGGATCTTCCGCGGGAAGGTCGTCGTGGTCGGCGCGACGGCGCAGTCGCTGAAGGACGTCTTCCCCGTCGCGACCTCGTCCGAGCAGGGCATGTCCGGCCCGGAGATCCAGGCCGCGGCGATCCAGACGCTGCTCGACGGCGTGCCGCTGCGCGCCGCGGGCGGCTGGCTCGACGGGACCCTGATCGTCGTGCTCGGCCTGCTCGGCGGGGCGGTGGCGGTCCGTCGCGGCCCGCGCGTCGCCGCGCTCGCCGGCCTCGCCGCGGCCGCGGCCTTCGTCGTCGCCGCGCAGGTCGCGTTCGATGCCGGCCTGATCGTCTCGATGCTCTACCCGCTGACCGCGCTCGGGCTCGGCTTCGTCGGCGCGCTCGGCGTCGCCGCGACGGTCGGCGCGTTCGAGCGCGAGCGCGTGCGCGACCTGTTCGCGCGCTTCGTCCCCGAGGCGGTCGTCGACGACGTGCTCGCGCGCGCCGACGGCGGGCTGCGCCTCGGCGGCGAGCGCAAGATCGTGACGGTGATGTTCAGCGACGTCCGCGGGTTCACGACCTACGCCGACAGGCACACGCCCGAGCAGGTCATCGACGTCCTGAACTCCTACCTCGCGGTGATGAGCGACGTCATCCACGACCACGGGGGCACGCTCGTCGCCTACATGGGCGACGGCATCATGGCGGTCTTCGGCGCGCCGACCGAGCAGGTCGACCACGCCGACCGCGCCGTCGCGGCCGCGCGCGAGATGGCGGGTCCGGCGCTCGATCGCGTCAACGCGCTGCTGCGCGAGCGCGGCGACGAGCCGTTCGCGATCGGGATCGGCATGCACGCGGGGCCGGTCATGGCCGGCAACGTCGGCAGCGTGCGGCGGATGGAGTACACGACGATCGGCGACACGACGAACACGGCGTCGCGGCTGGAGGGCATGACGAAGGGCACGCCGCACGCGATCTTCCTGTCGGATGCGGTGCGCGGCATGCTCACCCGCGCGCGCGACGATCTCGTCCACGTCGACGAGCTCGCGGTGCGGGGCAAGGACGAGCCCGTCAGCGTGTGGTCGCTGACCTGACGGCGCCGGCCGCTGCGGCGGCGCGCGCCGCCGCAGCCGCCCAGGCGCGGCGCCTCGTCAGGGACGGCAGCTCCGCTCAGCGCAGCGCCGGCGCGAGCTTCGCCAGCTGGCGCTCCTCGCTGATCGTCACGACGTCCCACACGAGCCCGAGCCGCTCCAGCGTCGCGATCGCGATCGCGCTCGGGTCGAGCATGCGCTCCAGGCGGCGCATGCCGTGCGCGGCGGAGGTCGGGAACGCGTGGTGGTTGTTGTGCCACGCCTCGCCGAACGTCAGCGGCGCGAGCCACGCGAGGTTGCGCGACTGATCGCCGGTCTCGAAGCGCCGGCGGCCGAAGAAGTGACACAGCGAGTTGATCGAGTAGGTGACGTGGTGCAGCAGCAGGATCCGCATCGCGCCGCCCCACAGCAGGCCCGTGAAGCCCGCGCTCAGCGTCCCGCCGAGCGCGCAGCCGAGGCCGAACGGCAACACGAGCCCGAGCGCGATCCACCACAACGTGGTGCGGTCGATGAAGCTGATCGTCCGGTCGGCGATGAGGTCGGGGGCGTAGCGGCGCTTGTTCGCGCGCTGGGTGTGCAGGAACAGCCAGCCGACGTGCGCGTGCGCGAGGCCGCGCAGCGCCCCGCGCAGGCCGTGGCCGTGATCGACGTGCGGGCTGTGCGGATCGCCCTCGCGGTCGGAGAACGCGTGGTGCTTGCGATGGTCGGCGACCCATGCCGTGATCGGACCCTCGATCGCCATCGTGCCCATGACTGCGAGCGTCGCGCGCAGCGGCGTGCTCGTGGCGAACGCGCGGTGGGTGAAGTGGCGGTGGAAGCCGACCGTGATGCCGAGGCCGGTGACGACGTACATCAGCGCGAAGACGACGAAGTCGTGCCAGTGCAGGAACTGCGCCCACGCCTGCCAGACGACGATGCCCAGCATGAGCACCGGGACCACGGTGACGATCCCCGTCGCGATGCGGTCGGCCATCTCGTTGGAGCACGGCTCGACGTCCTGCTCGGTCGGCACGTGGGCATCCGCCCCGCCGTCCCTGCCGGTCGCGTCGCGCGTCGACGATCCGGCTTGCTGCGCGCTCGGGGCGCTCTGCATCGCTTCCCTTTCGTCAGTGGCGAGTCACCGGGCCGGTCAGACCGCGGCACCCGTCGGCGAACCGTAGCGAGTCGCACGTAGGCATCGGATAAACGTCGGCGTCGGACATCCGTCCGCAGCGCCCGGGCGCCGCGTCGCCCGTCGCCGGGGGACTGCTAGAACATCGCGATGGCGCTCGGCGAGGCACGATGACGAGCGGGTCCAGCTTCCCGGACGCCGGCGCGCCGCTGTGGCGACAGGTCGTCGCCTTCCTCTCGGACGCCGCGCTGCAGGACGGTCCGCCGGCGCTCGAGGACCTGCGACTCTCGCTCGGCGACGAGGTCAGCACGCTCGAGGATCGCTTCGAGCTCTTGTGCGAGCGGCTCGCGCTCGAGCCGCTGGAAGGCGTGGTCCTCGCCCTGACGGCGTTCTCGGACGTCTCGCCGGAGCTCGGGGTGCTGCTCGCGTCGACCGAGCACGGCGCCGCCGGCGCCGCCGGCACCACGCGCACGACCCCGCGCATCGTCGCGCGGCTGCTCGCCGGCGGCGGGTACGCCGAGGGACGCGTCTACCGCACGCTCGATGCCCGCGGGCGGCTGCGGCGCGCCGGTGCCATACGCATGGTGGCGCCGGCGACCGACGGCCCGATCGTCGACGGCGCGATAGCCTGCGCCGCCGCGGTGGCGACCTTCCTGCTCGCCGCCGACGTCCACGACCCGACGTCCGCGGGACGGCTGCGGCGCCTCGACCCGTGCGAGCTGCCGCTCGGCCGCGACGACGTGGTCGCGCGCCTGCGCCGGCTGCTCGCGCTCGCGGACGGGCCGACCCCGTTCCTGCACGGTCCCGACGCCGACCTGCTGCTCGCCGCCGCCGGCGGCGGCGGGTTGCTGCTCGTGGCCGCGAGCGAGCTGGCCGATCCGCTGCTGTGCCTCGACGCGGCCGTCGCGAGCACGCTCGAGCAGCGCGTGCTCGTCGTCGACCAGCTCGACGCCGTCGAGCCCCGCGAAGCCGGCAGGCTCGCCGGCCGGCTCGCGGACCTGCCGCGCCCGCTGCTGCTCGGTCACGGCCCGCGCGA
The DNA here is from genome assembly GCA_036271815.1 of Solirubrobacteraceae bacterium. Lineage (GTDB taxonomy): Bacteria > Actinomycetota > Thermoleophilia > Solirubrobacterales > Solirubrobacteraceae > CADCVQ01. Next base: position 18,315 of record DATAZX010000049.1, on the reverse strand, counting down.
CCTCGGAGCGCTCGAGGAGATCGCGCTGACGGAGGTCCGCGTCCCCGCGCCCTCCCACGAGGAGCGCGTCGCGGCCTGGACGGCGGGGCTCGGCGAGATCGCGGGGCTCGACGAGGTCGCGGCGCTGCACCGGCTCCCGATCGCCCGCATCGACGACTCGATCCGCGACGTCGTCGCGAGCGTCGCCACGACCGGTGTCGCTCCCGACGCGGCCGGCCTCGCCGACGCCGCCCGGCGCGCGTCGGCGGCGCGCCTCGGGGAGACGGCGCAGCGCATCGCGGGCGACCTGAGCTGGGACGACCTCGTGCTGCCACCACGCCCGCTCGCCGTGCTGCGCTCGCTCGGGGCGTTCATGCGCCACCGCGAGCGCGTCCTCGGCGAGTGGGGGTACGCGCGCCGCGCGGGCGGGTCGCGGGGCATGGTCGCGCTCTTCACCGGCGAGTCCGGCACGGGCAAGACGATGGCCGCGCTCGTGGTCGCGCGCGAGCTCGGGCTCGAGCTCTATCGCGTCGACCTGTCGACGATGGTCTCGAAGTGGATCGGCGAGACCGAGCGCAACCTCGATCGCGTGTTCAACGCGGCGACGGGCTCCAGCGCGGTGCTGTTCTTCGACGAGGCCGACGCGATGTTCGGCAAGCGCTCGGCGATCGGGGACTCGCGCGACCGCTACGCGAACATCGGCGTCTCGTACCTGCTGCAACGCCTCGAGCAGCACGAGGGCGCGGTGATCCTGGCGACGAACCTGCTCGGCAACATCGACAGCGCGTTCCTGCGCCGCTTCACCGCGGTGATCGAGTTCCCGTTCCCCAACGCCGCGCAGCGACGGCTGCTGTGGGACCGCCTGATCCCGCCCGACGCACCCGTCGCGGACGACATCGACCGCGACTTCCTCGCCGAGCGCTTCGAGCTGTCCGGCGGGGCGATCCGCAACGTCGCCCTCGCGGCGGCCGTGATCGCGGTCGACGACGGCGCGCGGATCGCCATGCGACACCTCGTCCGGGCGGTCGCGCTGGAGTACGCGAAGCTCGGCCGCCTCACCGTCGAGGCGGACTTCGGTCGCTTCCACGAGCTCGTGCGGTCGATCTGACGGCTCGCGACTGCCTGTTCGTCCACTTCTTGGGGTGATCGCGGGCGGCCGGCCGGCATCCGCTGCGCGAGGGCGTAGCGTGTCGGTATGCCCGAAGGCCCGATCCCCGTGCCCCGGCGCCCGCCGCCTCCGCCGCCGCCCCGACCGGCGCTGCGCGCGGTCCCCCCGCCACCGCCGCCGCGCCCCGGCGCGCGGCCCTCGCCGCCACCGCTGCCGCCACGACCGGGCAGCGGCCCTCGCGCCGCGCCGCCGCTGCCGCCACGTCCCGCTTCGCGCGGGGCGGTGCCAGCCCAGCCGCCCGCCGCCCCCGCCCCGCCGTCGCCGCCGCCCGCCGCCGACGGCAAGCTCGTCAACCCGGAGATCTTCAGCGTCCTCGAGCGCTACAAGCAGGCCGATCGGGGAGCCGTCTCGAAGGGCTTCGGGCGGATGTTCTCGACGCGGCCCGGCGCGGCGGCGATCGCTCCGAGCACCGCCGCGACCCCGCAGCAGCTGCAGGCCGCCGGCACGACGATCGGCCTCGTCTCGCAGGTCGCCGACATCACCGCGAAGATCGCGGTCCTCGACGCGACCTCGGCCGGCGCGACCAAGTCCCAGCAGGAGGCCGCCGCCAACCGCGCCCGCGCCGCGGTGTGGGAGAGGTCCGGCGTCCCCGTCGACATGCGGCCGCTGCGCAGCGGGGTCCTCGGGGCCGAGGTCTCGGCGAACCGCGCGGCCTTCCAGGAGGAGCGCGTGCGAGCGCGCGCGGTCGTCGCGGCCGCGGCCGACCGGCGCGACCGCGCCCTCGTCACGAAGGAGCGCGCGCTCAAGGCGTCGCTGCCCGAGGAGGACGCCGGCGAGGCCGCTCCGGGGTGGACCCTGATGGGCGTCCTCGGGGGCGTCGTGCCGGAGATCACGCTCGAGCAGGCGATCGAGCTCTCCGCCGGCGGCGCGCAGCTCGGATACGCCGCCTGGGCCCACGGCCGCCCCGCGGACGACGCGCTCGTCAAGCCGCTCGGGATCGCCTCGAGCGCCCTCGGCGGCGCCGTCTCGATCATGACCGCGGTGATGCACCTCAAGGTCGCGGCGATGCACGGGATGGCCAGCATGGAGCTGTCGGAGATCGGCAGCTCGGCGCGCGATCAGGATCGCGCCCGCGACATCGCGATCGGGGGAGCCGCGGAGGTGGCCGGGTTCAAGTCGGCGATCGCGTCGGGGAAGTCCGTCGGGTCGACGCTCAGCGCGATGGGGAGCTTCCTGTTCGCGACGCCGGCCGGCCCGATCCTCAAGATCGTCGGCTCCGCGATCGGCGCCGCGGTCACCGTGGCCGACGTCACCAAGGACAGCTACCAGGCGGGCAAGGTCGTCGAGAAGGAGTTCGAGGCGCAGTACCACGGCGACGCCGAGGAGTCCTCCGACTACGTCCTGCGCTACGGCGGCGAGCACCGCGCCGAGAACCTGCTGCGCAAGGCGCGCGGCGGCGACGTCGCGGCGCTGCAGGCGGTGCAGGTCTTCGGGATCTCGCAGGCCGATCTCGACGCGAGCCCCGACAACGCCAAGCTCCGCGCGCAGATCGTCAAGCACCAGGGGGTCGCCACGAGGAACATCGGCACGCGCGTCAGCGAGGGCGTCTCCGGTCTCGGCGTCGGCGAGTACTTCTCGGACTCCGGCGGCGCGATGGTGCAGCACTACCGCGCGGACATCGCCGAGCGCACGGCGCGGGCGAAGGACGAGATGCTCTACGGCGAGGGCGTCACGGGAGCGCGGCACAACATGACGAAGGTCCGCGCGAAGGCGTTCTTTCGCACCGGCCCGCAGGTCGACGAGGAGCGCAGGGCGCAGCTCGAGATCCTCAAGATCAAGATCGCCAAGCGCAACCACGGGCTCGACCCGAAGACGCTCGAGCTCGTCACGGCGCTGCTCCAGCCGCAGTCGTACTACCAGCGCCTCAAGGAGGACGCCAAGCGCAAGGTCGGGTACGTCAAGCGCTTCGGACCCGGTACCAGCATCTCGAGCCCGAGCTGATCGCGGGCGGCGCCCGGTCGGCGCCCGGCGCCGCCGGTCAGCTGAAGCTGGCCCCGGTCTTCGCCTTGAGCTCGGCGAGCTCGAGCGCGAGCGCGTCGACGACCTCGTTGAGATCGGAGACGGCGCTGTAGTCGCCGTCGCGCAGAAGCTGCGTCGCGGCGCGGGCCTCCTCGAGGCCCTCGCCGATGCGGTCGAGCGCGGATTCGATCGTGCTGACGTCCATCGGCGGCAGGCTACCGGGCGCCGCCGGACCCGGCCGGGCACCGTGCAGCGGGACGCCGGCCGCGGCGAGCGCTACGCCGCCGGCGCCGTCTCGAGGTTGCGGCGATCGCTACGCCGCCAGCGCCGTCTCGAGGTTGCAGCGCGCGCGCACGATCAGGGACTTCGTCGCGGGCACGGTCGTGTCGAGCGCGCGGGCGGTCTCGGCGTGCGTGCGACCGTCGAACTCGCGCATCACGAGCGCGATCCGCTGGCGCTCGGGCAGGCGGCCGATCTCGGCGACGATCTGGCGCATCTCGTCGGCCTCGGCGAAGCAGCGCGCCGGATCGGAGTCCGACGACACCGCGCGCATCCCGATCTCGTCGTCGTAGACGTCCGAGCGCTGCGGCGTGCGCAGCTCGTCGAGCGCGCGGTTGCGGACGATCATGTACAGCCACGGCCGCAGCGCCATCGGGCGGTCGGTCACGCGCAGCCCGCGATAGGCGCGGATGAAGGCGTCCTGGACGATGTCGTCGGCGTCGTGCCCGGTGGTGCCCAGCATCCGCCGCGCGAACGCGGTCAGCGCGCCGCGGTAGCGGTCGTGGATCTCGGTGAAGGCGTCGTCGTCTCCGCGGCGGAAGCGCAGGACGAGCTGGTCATCGGTCAGGCGTGCGGGCGGCGAGACGATCATCGGGGGCTCCTTGGGGTGGGTCTACGTGAGCACAATCCCGTGACGCGATCGCGTTGCCCTCGACCCCTGGGTCACACCTGTCCCACTTGGGTGTGAGTCAGCTGCACCCAGGGTGGGTTGTCCTCGCGGACGGCGCGCGATGTGGCAAGCTCAGAGGCGATGCAGAAGGCCGATCTCTCACCGCTCTCCGCGCACGCCGCGACGCCCGCCGAGCTGCGCGAGCGGATCGAGGCCGAGCGCGAGGGCACGCCCTTCCTCGTGCTGCGCGACGGCGATGGCGCGCAGCGGCTGTTCGTGCTCGAGCCGCAGCTGCGCCGCGTGGCGATCGGCCGCAGCCCCGGCAACGACGTCGCGCTCGTCTGGGACACCGAGGTGTCGCGCCTGCACGTCGAGCTCGAGCGCCTCGGCGACGAGTGGACCGCCGCCGACGACGGCCTGTCGCGCAACGGGTCGTTCGTCAACGCCCAGCGCATCTCCGGCCGCCACCGGCTGCGCGACGGCGACGTGCTGCGCATCGGCCGCACCCAGATCGCGTTCCGGGTGCCCGAGGCGTCGGAGTCCAACCCGACCGTCGCCGCCGGCAGCCGCGCCGAGCTGCCGTCGCTGAGCGTCACGCAGCGCGCGGTGCTCGTCGCGCTGTGCCGTCCCTACAAGGACACCGAGCTCGCGACGCCCGCGACCAACCAGCAGATCGCCGACGAGCTGTACCTCTCGGTCGACGCCGTCAAGGCGCACCTGCGCACGCTGTTCGGCTTCTTCGGCGTCGAGCACCTGCCGCAGAACCAGAAGCGCTCGTATCTCGCGATGCGCGCGCTGCAGGACGGCGTCGTCGCGCGCCGCGACCTCTGACGAGAGCTACGGGTAGAAGCGCACGCGCTGGATCGCGCTGTTGTTCAGCAGCGTCAGCCACAGCGCGTGACCGTTCGTCACGTCGATCGCGTACGGGCGGCTGCCGGTGCGGATCCGCTCGCGCACCTTCAGGCGCTTGGGGTCGACGCGGATGAGCTGGTTGGCGGCCTCCGAGGTCACCCACACCGAGCCGCCGCCGACCGCGACGCGCGTCGGCGCGAAGCCGAGCCGGATCTTCCTCGTCTGGAACGTGTGCGGGTTGATCCGCGTCAGGGCGTCGTCGTCGCCGTCGGCGACCCAGACGGCGTGCTGGCCGACGGCGATGCCGTTGGGCTTGCGGCCGACCGCGATCACCCGCGTGCTCGTGACGTCCTTCGCGTCGATCCGCACGACGCTGTCGCGGAAGCTGTTGGTCACCCACACGGCGCCCTCGCCGACGGCCATGTCCTGCATGCCGCCGGTGATCGGGATCGCCTGCTGCCCCGGGCCGCCGGGGTCGATCCGGTCGACGGTCTCCAGCTGCGACGGGTCGCGCGGCTTGTTGCGCAGGCCCACCCATACGGCGCCCTCGCCGGTGGCGATGCTGAACGCCTGCCCCTGGAACGAGAGCGTCGTCGCGGCGCCGGTGCGGTCCAGGGACTTCGCGCCGATGCGCGTCAGGGTCGAGCGCAACGCCTTCACCGACCAGATCGAGCCGAACCCCGCGGCGACGCCGGTTCCGCCCACGCCGATGCCGATCCGCTTCACCGGGTTGCCGGTCGTCGCGTTGGCCACGACGATCTTGCCGTCCGAGCCGCTCAGCACCCACAGCAGCCCGTGGCTGATCGTGATGCCGTTGGGCCGCGTGGCGATCGCGATCTGCGGATCGACCTTCGACACGCCGGACGCAGGCGCCGGGGCGGTCGTGGTGCGGTCGGCGCTCGCCGGCTTGTCCGCGCCGCCGCCCGACAGCAGCACCGCGGCCAGGACGCCCGCGACGACCACGAGCGCCGCGAGCAGCACGAGCGCCCGGCGGGCGAGCCCCCTGAGGCCGCCGCCGTCGGCGACCTTCCCGGTGACGGCGGTCTCGCCGAGGCCTGGCCCGGCGCCGCGGGTCGGATCGGGGGACGCGTGCGTCTCGCCCTCGTGCGACGGCATGCTCACCCGCGCTGTCGGCAGCGTCTGCGGCGTGCCCTCCGGCGCCGCCTCGCCGCGGGCGACGTTGCGCTCGGGACCCGTGGCGCCGCTGCGCCCGGCCGCCGCGAGCGCGGCGCGACCGAGGTCGCCGGCCGACGGGTAGCGATCGGCGGGGTCCTTCGACAGCGCCCGCTCCACGACGGCCGCGAACTCCGGCGGCACGCGATCGGTCGGCGGCGGCGCGTTGAGATGCGCCCACAGCGTCGCCTCGTCGGAGTCGCGCAGGTACGGCGCCCCACCGCTGAGCGCGTGCACGAGCACGCAGCCGAGCGCGTAGACGTCGGTCCGCGCGTCGACGCGCTCGCCGCGGATCTGCTCGGGCGCGACGAAGCCGAGCGTCCCGACCCAGCCGCCGGCGCGGCTCACGCCGCCGGTCGAGGCCTCGCGCTTGGTCAGCCCGAAGTCGGTCAGGTAGGCGTGGTCGCCCTCCCCGAGCAGGACGTTCGCCGGCTTGACGTCGCGGTGCACGAGCCCGTGGGCGTGCGCGGCGTCCAGCGCCCCGCCGATCTGCGACACGATCAGCGCCGCGCGCTCTGGATCCAGCGAGCCCTGGGCGCGCACGAGCGCGCGCAGGTCGGGACCGTCGACATAGCGCATGACGATGAACAGCACGCCCCCGCGCTCGCCCGCGTAGTAGAGCGGGATCACGTGCGGATGCTCGATCGACGCCGCGGCCTTGGACTCCGCCACGAAGCGCGCCCGGAAGTCGGGGTCGTCGGCGAGCGCCGGCGCGATCACCTTCAGCGCGACGATGCGGTCGAGGTCGAGGTCCGTCGCGCGATAGACGACGCCCATCCCACCGCGCCCGGCGAGCCCCTCGATGCGGTGGTTGACGAAGACGTCACCTGGCGTGAGCTCCGGCATGCCCGCCAGACGCTACCCGGATGCGCGCAACCTTTGATGCGCACGTAACGTTGCGCACACCATGCGCACCCTCGCCCGCCACCCCCTGGCCGTCGCCCTGCTCGCGACGCTCGCCGCCACGACCGCCGCCGCGCCCGCCGTGGCCGCGAGCAGCTGGACCAAGCCACAGGCCTTCCCGGTCGGCAGGGGCTACGAGCCGGTGCCGCGCGCCGCGATCGCGAGCGACGGCACGAGCGCGGTCGCCTACGAGTCCAAGTCGGGCAAGCTGATGCTCTCGACGGGCCGCGCGAACGGGATCTTCACGGCGCCGAAGCCGATCGACCAGAAGGGCGCGCTGGACTGGTCCGTCGCCGCGCGCCCGAGCGGCGGCTTCGTCGTCGTGTGGGAGGACGGCGACGGCATCCGCGTCGCGGTGCGCGTGCGCAGCGGCGCGAAGACCGTCGTGCGGCGCGCGGTCGCGAGCAACGGCGAGGAGATCGACGGCGTGCAGGTCGCCGCCGACCCGCTCGGCGGCTGGGTCGTCGCCGAGCGCCAGTTCCGCAAGGGCGACGGCGACCACTACTGGGTGCGCGCGTTCTCGCTCACGGCGGCGGGCAAGCTCGCCGGTGCGGTGCAGGACCTCGGCCCGGGCCAGTTCGGCATCGACGCGCGCCCGACGCAGGCGCTCGCCGTCGACGCGCAGGGCCGCGCTGTGCTCGCCTACCGTCAGGAGATCCAGACGAAGGGCTCGCTCGCCTACCCGATCCTCGTCACGACGCGCCCGCACGGCGGCGCCTTCGCCACGCCGGTGCAGCTCGGCGGCGCCGACGCCGCCGACCCGCGCGTCGCCGTCGGCAGCGGCGGGCGCGCGCTGATCGCCGCGACGCAGGTCGTCAGCAGCGGCGACGCGGGCGAGTTCGGCAACCCCGTCGTCGCGCGGGTCGGCCCGGCGGGGGCGCTCGGGACGCCGTTCGGCCCCGCGATCTCCAACCCGGCCCGCGCGTTCGCGCCGAGCGCGGCGCTCACGAGCCAGGGCCGGGCGGTGCTCGTCTACCAGCAGAAGCAGTCCTCGCAGCCGTTCGAGACGCGCGCGCCGGTGTTCGCGGTCGCGATCGCCGCCGGCGGCACGGTCGGCCCGATCCAGACGCTGACGACGGGCCTCGCGAAGGAGCCGGTCGTCATGGCGCTCACGGGTGGCCGCGCGCTGACCCTGTGGTCGGGCGCGAAGGGCATCGGCGCGTCGCTCGCCGGCCCCGACGGCGTCTTCGAGAAGACGGCCGAGCCGAAGGGCCCGCCGCCGCCCGCGTTCCACACGAACTCGACCAACCGCGACCTGCGCACCGGCGGGCGCTGGGCGATCTTCGCCTGGGAGGCGAACGGGCGCGTCTACAGCGCCGTGCGCGGGTTCTGACGGAGGGGGACAACCTGGCGCGGCGCACCCCTCGTGCCCATCCCGACCGCGCTGGTAGGATTAGCTCCAGCATGTTCTTCACGACCAAAGCCGAGTACGGCGTCCGGCTGCTGATCGAGCTCGGGCGCCAGCCAGGCCACCAGCCGGTGTCGCTGAAGGCGATCGCCGACGCCGAGAACCTGCCGCTCGCCTACCTCGAGCGGATCGTCGCGCTGCTGCGCCGCGCGAACCTCGTCGAGAGCACGCGCGGCGCCCACGGCGGCTACCAGCTGTCGCGCGCGGCCCAGGACATCGCGATGAACGAGGTCGTCCTCGCGCTCGAGGGGACCGTCGCGCCGATGGAGTGCTTCGTCGAGGAGGACGGCGACGGCCGGGTGCTGTGCTCGCACCACGACGACTCGGGCCGCGGCTGCGCCACCAAGCTGCTCTGGACGCGCGTCCAGGCGAACGTCCTCAAGACGCTCGCCGACACGACGCTCGCCGAGCTCGTCGAGTTTCAGACCGGCCATCTCGCGCCCGCGCGCGAGCCCGAGCCGGCAACGACCACCGTCTAAGACCCCCAAGGAGACCATGCCCGAGCTCGAGATCCGCAACCTCCATGTCCAGGCCGAGGACAAGCAGATCCTCAAGGGCGTCAACCTGACCGTCGCCCCTGGCGAGATCCACGCCCTGATGGGTCCGAACGGCTCCGGCAAGTCCACGCTCGCCAACGCGATCATGGGCCACCCGAACCTGACGGTGACCGACGGCCAGATCATCTTCGGCGGCGAGGACATCACCGCGGCCGACACCGACGAGCGCGCCCGGATGGGCCTCTTCATGGCCTTCCAGTACCCCGTCTCGATCCCCGGCGTGACGATCACGAAGTACCTGCGGATGGTGATGAACGCCCACCGCGAGGCGCGCGGCGAGGCCGACATCTCGCTGAAGGAGTTCCGCAAGACCGTCGAGGCCGCGATGGAGCTCGTCAACGTGCCGCGCGAGTTCAGCTCGCGCTACCTCAACGAGGGCTTCTCCGGCGGCGAGAAGAAGCGCCTGGAGATCCTCCAGCTCGCGCTCCAGAAGCCGCACCTCGCGATCCTCGACGAGACCGACTCGGGCCTGGACATCGACGCGCTGAACGTCGTCGCGCACGGCGTCAACACGGTCGCCGACGGCACGATGGGCGTGCTGATCATCACGCACTACCAGCGCATCCTGCACATGGTGACGCCGACCCGCGTCTCGATCATGTTCGACGGCAGGATCGCCACCGAGGGCGGCCCCGAGCTCGTCGATCGCCTCGAGGCCGAGGGCTACGCGCAGATCCGCGAAGAGTACGCGGCGACGGTCTGAGCATGAGCACGATCGCCGACACCCCGCTGGCCACCGGGTTCCCGTCGCTCGAGCGCGAGAACACCGTCTACCTCGACTCGGCCGCGACGTCGCAGACGCCGCGTTCCGTGCTCGACGCGATGAACGACTACTACGAGCACCATCGTGGGACCGTCCATCGCAGCGTCTACCCGCTCGCCGCCGAGGCGACGGAGCTCTTCGAGGGCGCGCGCGACCGCATCGCGGCGTGGCTGAACTGGCCCGCCCGCGCGACGATCTTCACGAAGAACGCGACCGAGGCGCTGAACCTCGTCGCCTACTCGTGGGGTCGAGCGAACGTCGGCCCCGGCGACACGGTGGTCGTGTCCGAGATGGAGCATCACTCGAACTTCGTGCCGTGGCACATGCTCTGCAAGGAGGTCGGCGCGAGCTTCGAGGTCGTTGGCGTCGACGACGAGGCGATCCTGAAGCTCGACGACCTCGACCGCCACCTCGCCACCGGCACGGTGAAGCTCGTCGCCGTGGGGCATGTCTCGAACGCCGCCGGGACGATCAACCCGGTCGCCGAGATCGTGGCGCGCTCGCACGCCGCGGGCGCCGTCGTCTGCGTCGACGGCTCGCAGGCGATCCCGCAGTTCGCGGTCGACGTCGGCGAGCTCGACGCCGACTTCTACGTCTGGACCGGCCACAAGATCTACGGCCCGACGGGGATCGGCGTGCTGCACGGGCGCCCCGAGATCCTCGAGGCGATGCCGCCGTTCCTCGGCGGCGGCCACATGATCGCGAACGTCACGATCGAGGAGATCCGCTTCGGCACGCTGCCGGCGAAGTTCGAGGCCGGCACGCTGCAGGTCGCCGAGGGCATCGGCCTCGGCGCCGCCGTCGACTTCCTCGTCGGCCTCGGCATGGACAACGTGCGCGCGCACGAGCACGAGATCTGCGCGTACGCGCTGCAGCGCCTGCAGGAGGTGCCCGGCCTGAAGGTCATGGGTCCGCTGGACGCCGACCGCCGCGGCGCGCTCGTCGCGTTCACGATCGAGGGCATCCACCCGCACGACGTGGCCGAGATCCTCGGCGACAGCGGGGTCTGCGTGCGCGCGGGCCATCACTGCGCACAGCCGCTGATGAAGCGCTTCGACGTCGCCGCGACGACGCGGGCGTCGTTCGCGGTTCACACAACGCGCGCCGACATCGACGCACTCGTCGACGCGATCCACGAGGTTCGGAGGATCTTCGCATGAGCGCCAACATGGAGAGCATCTACCGCGAGGAGATCCTCGAGCACTACAAGCGCCCCCACAACTGGGGCCACCTGGATCCGCACGACCTGTCCTTCGAGGACACCAACCCGCTGTGCGGCGACGAGCTGAAGGTCGAGATCAAGGTCGACGGCGACAACAAGATCGAGGACGTGCGCTTCTCCGGGCACGGCTGTGCGATCTCGCAGGCATCGGCGTCGATGGCGTCCGACGAGGTCAAGGGGATGGCGATCGAAGAGCTGCTGAAGCTCGACCGCCAGTACATCCTCGACCTGCTCGGCATCAAGATCTCCGCGACGCGGATGAAGTGCGCGCTGCTGACCCTGAAGGTGCTCAAGGGCGCGGCGCTCGGCCAGGCCGTCGACTGGGAGCCGGCGACCCCGAAGAGCGAGGCCGAAGCGGGTCGCTGAGGCAGACGGGCGCGGCACGAGCCGTTGCCCCAAAGCGAGTAGTACTGCGCGGAGTACCGAGGTAGCATGAGGCAGGTGAAGCTCAGCGTCAGCTTGTCGAACGAGGATGTGGCCGTGCTCGACGAGTACGCCCGAGCGTCGGGGCTTCCCTCTCGCTCCGCGGCGCTTCAGCACGCCGTCCGGCTCTTGCGCGACGCCGATCTCGAACACGACTACGCCGCGGCTTGGGACGAGTGGGAGTCCTCGGGCGATCTCGCATCGTGGGAGGACGCGGTCGGCGACGGGCTCACGGCGGTCGATGCACCGCGGTGAGGTGCGGCTGGTCGACCTCGACCCGGTGCGTGGCAACGAGGCGGGCAAGCGACGGCCGGCGATCGTCGTGAGCAACGATCGCGCGAACGCGACGGCGGCAAGCCTCGGCCGTGGCGTCGTCACGGTCGTCCCCGTGACGAGCAACGTGACGCGGATCTTCCCGTTCCAGGTCCTGCTGCCGGCCGTCTCGACGGGCCTACGGGTCGATTCCAAGGCCCAATGCGAGCAGGTCCGGGCGGTCGCCGTCCAACGTCTCGGTGCTGCGGTTGGCCGAGCTCCCGCCGCGATCATGGATCAGCTCGACGACGCGCTGCGGCTGCATCTGCAGCTGTAGCCGCCGCAGGATCGCTACAGCCCCGAGAAGCGGTGGCGCGTGCTGCGCGTCGCGACGAACGGGTGCTCGTAGCGGCGCTGGAAGGCCGGCGTCAGCGGCGGGCGGAAGGCGCTGCCGAGGTCGACGCCCCAGCGCCCGTCCCATGCGTTCCACGACGCCGGCGCGCCCTGCGCCTCGGGCAGCAGCTCGATGCAGCGCCGATCGCAGGTCGCCGGGTCGTTGGCGACCCACGGGCTGGCGCCGTCGTAGCGGCCCTCCGGGCTCAGGGTGCGCGTCTGCGTGCACGCGCGTGCGCACGCGCGCGGGTAGGCGGCATGGCTGCCGCGCGCGAGGTACACGCGCACGTGGCGCCCGCCGTCCAGGCGGGCCACGCCGTCGTCGTAGCGCCAGATGCTCGCGTGCGCGGCGAAATGCACCTCCTCGACGCGCCGGCCCGTCGCGTCCACGACCACCGTCACGCCCTCCCAGTCGCCCTCGTGCCGGTCGAGCAGGAACGCGTTGTAGCGCAGAAACCACCAGTAGTCGATCGCGATTCGCGTGGGCTCGGTCGTCACGTGCGCGTAGATCCGCGTGCGCCCGTCCTCGTCGCAGTCGAGCAGCGCCGGCTTGGACTTCGCGCACGTCTGCAGGTCGGGCGCCGCCGCGTCGGCGCCGTCGGCGCGCGTGCCGCGCAGGTCGAGGTACGCGACCGCCGGCGTGAGCTGCGCGATCGACGTCAGCGGAGCGCAGACCGGCGTGCCGGTGGCGGCGGCGCTGCACGCCCGATGGCCCGGCTCGGCGAGGAACGCGTCGACGTCGATCGGGCGCCACGGCTCGCCGCGGTCGAAGAGCAGGTGCGGCTGGAAGCGCAGCGCGAGATCCAGCGGGGTCACCGTGTGCGCTGCCGCGCCGGCGGGGAGGGCGGCGACGATCGAACACAGCGCGCTCGCCAGCGCGGCGCGCCATCGCCATCGTCGTGGACCGGCGGCGAGCATTGGTCCGGCGAGCCTATCCGCGGCCCGTCGCGGATCCGCCGCACGCCTCTCGTCTGGCGGCCCGGCGCTCTACCACGGCTCCGCGGTGCGGCGCTACACTCCAGAGAGGCAAATCCGAGCGCGCCGGAAGGGATTGCGTGCGGACCAGCATCCATGACCGAGACCATCGACATCTGCCCCCTCTCCGAGCTGCCGCCAGGCGCGGCGCGCGTCGTCGAATGGGAAGACCTCGAGATCGGCATCTTCAACTGCAACGGGACCCTCTTCGCGATCGAGGACCGCTGCTCGCACGACGACGGCACGCTCGCCGAGGGCGACCTCGACCAGGACGCATGCACGGTCGAGTGCCCGCGTCACGGCTCGCTCTTCGATCTCCGTACCGGAACGCCCAAGACCCTGCCCGCCTACGTCCCCGTCGAGACGTTCGACGTCCGGGTCGAGGACGACATGATCAAGCTGGAGGTGCAGTAACCACATGGCCACGACTCCCGAGACCATCGCCGAGCAAGCGGGCCTTCAGGGCATCAACTCCGACTACACGGAGAAGTACGGCTTCCACGACGCCGAGAACTACCTCTACAAGGCGCCGAAGGGCCTCTCCAAGGAGCTCGTCGCGAAGATCTCGGAGTTCAAGTCCGAGCCGGCCTGGATGCTCGAGTTCCGCCTCAAGGCGCTCGAGTACTTCTACGCCCGCTCGATGCCGACGTGGGGCTCGCCGCACCTCGCCGAGGTCAACTTCGACGACATCCACTACTTCGTGCGCGCCTCCGAGAAGGCCGAGCGCTCGTGGGACGACGTCCCCGACGACGTCAAGAAGACCTTCGACCGCCTCGGCATCCCGGAGGCCGAGCGCAAGTTCCTCGCCGGCGTCGGCGCGCAGTACGAGTCCGAGGTCGTCTACCACCAGATCAACGAGAAGCTCGAGGCGCAGGGCGTCATCTTCATGGACATGGACTCGGGCCTGCGCGAGCACGAGGACCTCGTCCGCGAGTACTTCGCCACGATCATCCCGCCCAACGACAACAAGCTCGCGGCGCTCAACAGCGCGGTCTGGTCGGGCGGCTCGTTCGTCTACGTCCCGCCGGGCGTCCACATCGAGATGCCGCTGCAGGCCTACTTCCGCATCAACACGGAGAACATGGGCCAGTTCGAGCGCACGCTGATCATCGCCGACGAGGGCTCGTTCGTGCACTACGTCGAGGGCTGCACGGCGCCGACGTACTCGTCGGACTCGCTGCACTCCGCGGTCGTCGAGCTGATCGCCAAGCCGGGCGCGCGGATCCGCTACACGACGGTGCAGAACTGGTCGACGAACGTCTTCAACCTCGTCACCAAGCGCGCGATCGCCGAGCGCGACGCGACCGTCGAGTGGGTCGACTGCAACCTCGGCTCGAAGCTCACGATGAAGTACCCGTCCGTCTACCTGACCGGCGAGCGCGCGCACGGCGAGATCCTGTCGATCGCCTTCGCGGGCGCCGGCCAGCACCAGGACGCGGGCGGCAAGATCATCCACGCGGCGCCGAACACGACGTCGAACATCTTCGCCAAGTCGATCTCCAAGGACGGCGGGCGCGGCTCCTACCGCGGCCTGCTCGAGGTCGCCAAGGGCGCGCACGGCTCGAAGAGCAAGGTCGTCTGCGACGCGCTGCTGCTCGACGACAAGTCGCGCTCGGACACGTACCCGACGATCCGCATCGGCGAGGACGACGTCGACGTCGGCCACGAGGCGACCGTCTCGAAGGTCGGCGAGGAGCAGCTCTTCTACCTCATGACGCACGGCCTGAACGAGGAGGAGGCGTCCAAGCTGATCGTCAACGGCTTCATCGAGCCGATCGTCAAGGAGCTGCCGATGGAGTACGCCGTCGAGATGAACCGGCTCATCGAATTGCAGATGGAGGGCTCAATTGGCTAGTCGGACCCTGATCGAGCCTGCATGGCTGACGGCGCGCCGCGAGCGCGCCGTCGGTCTGAGGGACAGCCTTCCGCTGCCGTCGTTTCGCGGCAACCCGGGCTGGGAGTTCACGTCGCTGAAGAAGCTCGACCTCGACGCCTTCGAGAAGCCCGAGCGGATCGGCGCGCACCTCGACGTCCCGTCGCTGTCGATCGTGGATGCGCCGGAGGGCGCGACGCGCCTGGAGCAGGTCGACGGCGCGTTCGAGGGCTCCGCCTCGTCCGACGGCCTGGGCGAGGGCGTCGTCGTGCTCCCGCTGAGCCTTGCCGTGCAGCAGCACCCCGAGCTCGTCGAGCGCTACTTCGGCACGGTCGTCGACGTCGAGGACCCGTTCGTCGCGCGCAACGAGGCGGGCTGGGAGGGCGGCGCGTTCGTCTACGTCCCGCGCGGCGTTGCCGTGCAGGCGCCGATCGTCGTGACCGTCGTGCAGGCACAGGGCCAGACCGCGCTGCAGTGGCGCACGCTGATCGTGCTCGACGAGGGCGCCTCGGCAGAGGTCTGGGAGCAGTACGTCTCCGCCGACGACGACACCGACGGCCTGCTGAACACGGTCGTCGAGCTGTCGGTCGGCCAGAACGCGCGGCTGCGCTACGTCTGCGCGCAGGGACTCAGCGAGAAGGCGTGGATCTTCGGAACGCAGCGCGCGACCGTCGACCGCGACGGCGCGCTGGACTGGATCGCGCTGGGCTTCGGCGCCGGCAACGGGCGCGTCGCGATGGACACGAAGCTGATCGGCCCGGGCGCCGACGCGAAGGTCACGGGCGCGTACGCGACGCACGGTCGCCAGCACCTGGACTACGCGACGACGCAGGTCCACGACGCGCCGAACACGACGTCGGACCTCGCCTTCCGCGGGATCCTCGACGGGCGCTCGAACACGGTCTGGTCGGGGATGATCAAGGTCGAGCCGGGGGCGCAGCAGATCGACGCCTTCCAGGAGTCGCGCAACCTGCTGCTGACGAAGACCGCGCACGCGGACTCGGTTCCGGGCCTGGAGATCCTCGCCAACGACGTGCGCTGCACGCACGCGGCGGCGATCGCCCAGATCGACCTCGAGCAGCTGTTCTACCTGCGCTCGCGCGGGTTGCCGCTGGAGAAGGCCAAGCGCCTGGTCATCGAGGGCTTCCTCGAGGCGACGGTCGAGCGCTTCGAGCAGGGCTTCGTGCGCGAGGCGATCGCGGGCGCGCTCGAGCGGCGCCTGGAGCTCGTGCTCGGCTAGCTCGCGGGGCCCGGCTCGCGCGCTGGGGGTGGTCCGGGCACACGAACGATCGACGTCTGGACCGGGCCACCGCGTCTGCTCGTCACTCGTTCATGTATGTCATGCGAGATGGGGCGTGCGTCGTCCTGGCGGGCGACGACATGTCACTCGTTCATGTGGCCTCGCGGCGCGGCACGAGCCGGCAGCCGCGGCGGAGCGCCGACGCGCCGCTGGGCGTCGTGGACGCGACGCAGAGCGGTTGGATGCGCCCGCATCCGGTAGAACCAATCGCATGGACGCCTGGATCGCCGCCGCCGCCGAGGAGATCGCCGCGCGCGCGCCCGCGGAGCTCGAGCGCCTCGTCGCGATCTCGTCGCCGTCGGGCGACGTCGCGGGCGCCGAGGCCGCGATCGCGCTGGCGCTCGAGCTCGTGCCCGCGGGCGTCGCCGTCGAGCGCGCCCCCTGCTCGACCGCCGGGCACGCCGACGACCTGATCGTGAGGCTGACCGGCAGCGGGAGCGGGCGCGTCGTGCTGCTCGGCCACGTCGACACGGTCCACGCGCACGAGGACCACAAGCCGCTGCAGCGCGACGGCGCCAACCTCGGCGGCTCGGGATCGGTCGACATGAAGGGCGGCGACATCCTCGCGCTGGGGGTCCTGCGCGCGCTCGCGCGGCGCACCGAGACGTTCGGCGAGGTCGCGCTGCTGCTCGTCTGCGACGAGGAGTGGCGGGCCGGCGACTTCGTCCACACCGAGCGCTTCGCGGGCTACGACGCCTGCCTGTGCTTCGAGGGCGGCCAGCTCACCGAGAGCGGCGAGGAGGCCGTCGTGGTCAAGCGCAAGGCGGCGGGCACGCTGCGGGTGCTCGCGCACGGGCGCTCCGCGCACTCCGGCGCGGCGCCGGAGAAGGGCGCCAACGCGCTGCTCGCGCTCGCCAGCGCCGCCCAGTCGGTGGCCGCGCTGCACGACCCGAGCGGTCCGGCGCACCTGACGTCGGTGCCGACGGTCGTGCGCAGCGGCGAAGCGTTCAACGTCGTCCCGGCCGCGGGCGAGCTGCTGTGCGACCTGCGCGCGGACGCGCTCGAGACGTTCGACACCGTGCTCGCGGGACTGCCGGCGAGCATCGACGGCGTGCGTCTCGAGGCCGCGTTCCTGCGCCGCTGGCCGGGGATGGACGCGCGCCGCGCCACCGCGCCCCTGCTCGAGGCCGCCGGCGAGCGCCTGGGTCGTGCGATCCGCGGCGCGGGCCGCGGCGGCGCCAGCGACGCGAGCTACCTATCGGCGGTCATCGACGTGACGGTCGACGGGCTCGGTCCGCGCGGGGGCGGGGCCCACACGCCGCACGAGCACATCGTCGAGGCGTCGCTGCGCGAGCGCGCCGAGGTCGCGCTGGCGCTCGCCGCCGCCGTGCTCGCCTGACCGCCGGTTACATCTCGTGCATAACAATCGACAACAAAGGTGCAAACGTCGGGAACCTGCGCTAGGCTTGCCGCGTCTTGACCAGCCGAATCCCTGTCGGTCGTCGACGGGGAGCGGGGGAACCACTTGGGGTGCTTCGGCACCTCGGGGGCGAATCGTCGCGACACGCGACATAGCGCTAGCTCTTTCTGCGCGAGCCCGTCAGCTAACCCCGCAGGCATACGAAGGAGAAGGGGAGGGGTTCAGCCAGCGTGAAGTCGGGGATGCGTCTTTCGTTGTTGTGCGTGGCGATGTTGCTGCTGGTTCCCGCCCAGGGACTCGCGGCCAAGAAGAACTGGCACCTGGGTGACCGCATCCTGCGCCAGGGCGACCAGGGCCATGACGTCAAGGTCCTGCAGAACTTCCTGACCCGCGCGGGACTGCGCACCAGCCAGGACGGCGTCTTCGGCCCGGGTACGACGAAGGCCGTGAAGGCGTTCGAGGCCTCGCAGAAGCGCACCGTCGACGGCAAGGTCAGCCACCTCGACGTGCTCGTCCTGCGCGACGTCGTCATGAACGGCGGCGCCGTCGCCAAGGCCGCGCTGACCGGCGGCGCGCTGCCGATGAACGCGCCCAAGCCACCGCCGCTGCCGCCGGTCGTGCCGCCGGCGCCGACGTTCGGCCCCGGCATGAAGGCGACCGTCGGCGCCGACGGACTCGCGGTCATCCCCGCGCTCGCTCCCCCCGCCATCCAGCAGGTCATCGCCGCGGGCAACAAGATCGCCAAGCTCCCGTACATCTACGGCGGCGGCCACGGCAAGTGGGAGGACACCGGCTATGACTGCTCCGGCTCAGTCTCCTACGCGCTGCACGGCGGCGGACTGCTCGACACCCCGATGGCCTCCGGC
>DATAZX010000048.1:0-9270 GCA_036271815.1 Solirubrobacteraceae bacterium | reverse complement strand
CGAGCGCGAGTCGGCGAGCGTGCGCGAGCGCGCCGAGGCGTTCGTGCGCGCGGCGACCTCGGACCGGCTCGACCACGCCGACGCGCTGCTCGCCGACGATCCCACGATCGTGCGGGCGCTGCCGGCGGCGGCGCTCGTCGTCGGCCGGCCCATCGACGTCGATCCGAACGCGCCGCTCGCGCCCCTCGGCTGGCCGCCGCTGGTGCTGGTCACGCACTCGCGCTACCTGGGCGGGCCGCGCACGGACGCGCTCGTCGAGACGGCGACGCGGCTGCTCGACGGCGGAGCCGACCCCGACAGCGCCTACCAGCACCCGCAGTTCGGCGCACAGAGCGCGCTCTACGGGGCCGCCGGCCTGGCGCACGAGCCGCGCATGACCCGCCTCCTGCTCGAGCGAGGCGCGAGCACCGACGACGACGAGTCCGTCTACCACGCGACCGAGGCGCTCGATCACACGAGCCTGCGCCTGCTGCTCGAGGCGGGCGCCGCGGTGGCCGGCACGAACGCGCTCGCCCACGCGCTCGACCGCGAGGACCTCTCGCTGCTGACGCTGCTGCTCGACCACGGACCGGCGGTGGGCGAGCCGTGGCCCGAACGCGACCGGGCGGTCGCGTGGGCGGTCTTCCGCAACCGCTCCGTGCGCACGGTGCGCCTGCTCGCCGAGCGTGGCGCAGCGCTCGACCGGATCGACCGGCGCAGCGGCCGGCGCCCGTACGCGCTGGCCGTGGCGCGCGGCCGAAACGATCTCGCGGACGCGCTCGCCGTGCTCGGGGCGCGGCCGCGCGCGAGCGAGCTCGACCGGCTGCTCGGCGACTGCCTGCGCGGCGATCGACCGGCCGCGCTCGCCCGCGTGGCCGCGCACCCGGAGCTCGCCGCAGAGGGTCGCGACGAGCTCGGCGCAGCGCTCGTCACGGCCGCCGCGGAGGGACGCGTCGAGGCGATCGCACTGCTCGCCGACATCGGGGCGCCGCTCGAGACCCGCGGCGATCTCGGCGGCACGGCGCTCCACCACGCCGCGTGGAACGGGCGCGGCGGCAGCGTCGACATCCTGCTGCGCCGCGGCGCCGACCCGCTGGCGCCGGCGCCCGAGCCGGCCGCCGGCACGCCGCTCGCCTGGGCCGCGCACGGCTCGCGCCACGCGGGCGGCGGAGGCGGTGCGTACGAGGGCATCGGCCGGAGGCTCGTCGCCGAGGGCGACGTGCGCGACCCTGCGCTCGCGGAGGTCGCGACGGGCGGGCTCGCGGACTGGCTGGCCGGTCGCGAGCAGGAGCCGGCACCCGTGCCCGCAGCGGGCGCGATCGACCATGGCGCGCGCTACGCCGCGATCGACGTCGCCCGGCTGCGCGCGCTCGCCGCGAGCGCCGCGGCCACCGTGCTGCCCGTCGGCGACGGCTTCGCGGTGCGCACCGGCGTGCTCGACAACACGCTGAACGGCGTGGTCTGCGACGCGTGCGACGAGGCGGCGGTCGCCGAGGCGATCGCCTGGCTCGACGGCCTGCCCGCCTGCTGGCACGTCACGGAGGGCTCGGCGCTCGGCCCCGCCCTGGTTGCGGCCGGGTCACGGTCCGAGCGCGACGCCGTCGTGATGGGCGCACCGGCCGCGTCGCTCGCGCTCGACCGCCCCGACACGCCCTGGGCGATCACGCGGGTCACCGATGCGGACGCGCTCGGCGCCTGGCTCGTCCTGTTCGAGCAGACGGGCATGCTCGAAGGCCCCTCGGCCCGGGCCGCCTACGACGCCGTGCTGCACGTGCTGGCGCTGCATCGCGGGTCGCCGTTCACGCTCCTCGCAGCGCACGACGGCGACGAGCTCGTCGGCGGGATCGGGACGTTCCGCGACGGCCCGACGCTGCTCGTCGAGCACCTCGCCGTCGCCGACGGCGTGCGGCGGCGCGGGATCGGGCGGGCGCTGATCGCGACCGCGCTCGGCGCGGCGCCCGGCGTCGACGAGGTCGTGCTCGGCCCCACGCCGACGAGCATCCCGTTCTACGAACGGCTGGGCTTCGTGCTGCAGCGCCTGCCGCACGACCGCATCTACTACCTGCCGGCCGGTAGCGCGTAGCGGAGCGCCCTGCCGAGCAGGGCATGCCACTGGCGCGCGTCGTGCCTCCCGGGCGTCACCAGCAGGCGCACCGGGAGGCCGTCGCGCGCGGCCGCGGCGGCGAACCGGCGCGTCAGCGCGAGCTCGACCGGCTCGCGGCGT
Source organism: Solirubrobacteraceae bacterium (assembly GCA_036271815.1). Lineage (GTDB taxonomy): Bacteria > Actinomycetota > Thermoleophilia > Solirubrobacterales > Solirubrobacteraceae > CADCVQ01. Next base: position 7,067 of record DATAZX010000048.1, on the reverse strand, counting down.
CCCGCCGAGACGAGGAGGCGCAGACCGGTCGCGCGACCGAGCAGGCGCAGAGGATCGTGGGCCGTCCGCTCGGCCGGCGTCGCCGTGCGCAGCGACCCGTCGTGCGGCGCGCGGAAGTAGCCGCTCCAGGCCTCGGCGACCCCGAAGGCGCCGGGGTGGCGCAGGGCGATGTCGACGGCGCCGTAGCCACCCGCCGAGAAGCCCGCGATCACCCGCGTCGCGCCGGCGCGCTCGACCGGCAGGTGCGCGTCCGCCCACGGGATCGCGTCCTGCAGCACGTAGCGCTCCCAGACGCCCGTCCACTCACCGTCGAAGCCGAGCGTACGACCGGCGGGCGGCATCACCGCGATGAACGGCCGCACCCGCCCCGCCGTCACGAGCGGGTCCGCGACCGCAGGCAGGCGCAGCCCGCCCGCGAAGCTGTACGGCGAGCCGCGCAGCCCGTGCAGCAGCACGACGAGCGGGTAGCGCCGGCCGGGCCGCAGCCCCGGCGGCAGGTAGACGATGCTCTGACGCGGGCGCCCCGCGAACACGGTCGAGGGGATCGCACCCGACCACAGCGTGCCGCCGTCGGGCCCGCTCAGCAGCTCGCCGAAGCCCGGCGGGGCGAGCGCGCGGCCGGCGGCGGTCGCGCGACGCGCCGCAGGCGACTGGAGCGCACGCGTGAGGCGATCGTCGAGCCGCACGCCGGTCCGCGACGGGATGCGCAGCAGCCGCGGGCGCGCCGTGTCGACCGGCAGCGCCGAGCGGGCCCACGCCAGCAGCCGCGCGCGCTCGCGCGGCGTCCTCGCGCGCGAGACGATCGCCGCGAACGGCGGCGTCGTGCCGTTCCAGATCAGGCGATCGCCCATCGCCGCGAGCGCGACCTGCCGTGCGTACTCGAGCGGCGCGGGCCGGCGCGAGTCGAGCAGGACGAGCGGCAGCCGCACGGCCGCGTCGGTCGTGCCAGGCAGGTAGACGACCGTGGCGCCGACGCCCGGCACGCGGCCGTCGAGCAGCAGCCCGCCGCGCGCGCCATGCGAGACGGCGACGAGACCGGCGACGAGCGGGACGGGGCGCGCGAGCACACCTGCAGCGTGGCGCGTCGGCATCGGCCACGACAGCGCCGATCGGCCGGTCGTGCGAGCGGCGCGCGCTCCACCGATCGGACGACGTGCCGGGCGCACAGGCCCCACCGATCCGCTGCGGATAGGCTCGGGACGTGCGGTTCCGGCGACTCTCGGCAGCCTCCGCGTGCGTGACCGCCGTGTTCCTGGGCGCGTTCGCGCTCCCCGCCGCGAGTGCCCCGCGGGCGATCGTGCCGGTACGCGTCGCCGCGCCCGTCATCGGTCCGCCCGCCTCGATCGCCTCGCTCGGCGACTCGTTCAACACGGGCTTCGACGCCGGGCCGGCCGGGCAGGGCGACTCCCCCTCGCTCTCGTGGTCGACCGGGAACGACCCGCGCGTGCAGAGCCTGTACACGCGGCTGCTCGCGATCGATCCCGCGATCCGCGGCCATCGCTACCTCGAGGCGCGCGACGGCACGAAGGTCGGCGCGCTCGCGCGCCAGATGGCGCAGGCGGCCGCCGACCATGCACAGCTGATCACGGTGCAGTCGGGCGGCAACGACATCTGCAGCGCGCGCGATCCGGACAGCGCGACCTCGGCGCCGGTGTTCCGCGCGCAGGTCACGCAGGCGATCGACGTGCTGCGGACACGGCTGCCGAACGCCCGCCTGCTCGTCACCAGCATCACCGACGAGGGCCGCTGGAACGACGGCTCGGTGCAGATCCCCGGCAACGGCAAGAAGCTCTCGGACGGCACGGTCTGCGACCCGAAGATCGACGGGAACGGCAAGCAGGATCCGACGAGGCGGGCCGAGATCCAGGCGCTCGAGCAGGCCGACGACGCGATCCTCGCCCAGGTCTGCGCGACCGACGTCCACTGCCGCTACGACGACGGCGCGTTCTTCCGGCTCGCCTACTCGCCGGCCGACGTGTCCGTGCGCGACGCGTTCCACCCGTCGATCGAGGGGCTCGCGCGCTTCGCCGCCACCGCCTGGCAGGCCGGGTTCGCCTACGCGGATACCGGCGCGCCGAGCGTCACGGCCGCGCTCGCTGGCTCGCAGGTCACGCTGACCGCGCGGGCGCCCGCCGGCGACAGGCTCGCGGGCATCGAGTACCGCACCGCGAGCGGCCCGTACAGCCGCTACCGCGCGCCGTTCACGCTCGCGGCAGGCGCCACCGCGACGTACCGGGCGGTCGATCGCGACGGCAACATCTCGGCGACCTGGTCGCTGACGGTACCGTCGGGGGCGTGACCCGCTACGACCGCATCGGCGTCGGCTACGCGAGCATGCGCGCCGAGGATCCCGCGCTCGCAGCGCTGATCGACGAGGCGCTCGGGGCCGCCGAGACCGTCGTCAACGTCGGCGCGGGCGCCGGCTCGTACGAGCCGGCCGACCGGCACGTGATCGCGATCGAGCCGAGCGACGTGATGGCCGCCCAGCGCGGCCCGGAGCGCGTCCCCGCGATTCGCGCGTTCGCCGGCGACCTGCCGCTGCGCGACCGGAGCGTCGACGCGGCGCTCTGCGTGCTGTCGCTGCACCACTGGGACGACCAGCAGGAGCGCGGTGTCCGCGAGCTGCGGCGGGTCGCACGCGGCCCCGTCGTGATCGTCACGTTCGACGCGGCCGTGTGCGCCCGCATGTGGCTCGTCGCCGACTACCTGCCCGAGGTCGGGGCGCTCGACGCGCGCATCTTCCCGCCGATCGAGACGCTCACCGGCTGGCTCGGCGGCATCGCCTCGGTGACGCCGATCCCGACCCCCCGAGACACGCCGGACCGCACGTTCGCGTCGTTCTGGTCGCACCCCGAGCGCGTGCTCGACCCGGACGCGCGCGCCGCGACGTCGGGGTTCGCGCGGATGCCGCCCGAGGTGGTCGAGCGCGTCGTCGGCGACGTGCGCGACGATCTCGAGCACGGGCGCTGGGACGAGCGGCACGGCCACCTGCGCATGCTCGACGCCTACGACGCGGGCATGCGACTGGTCGTCGCGACGGGCAGCTAGCGGCCGGCGGCGGCGAGGCGCCGGCGCGACACCGTGTCCACCGTGACGGCGGCGAGCAGGATCAGGCCGGTCACGATGTACTGGATCGCCGACGAGTAGCCGACGAGCGCGATGCCGTTCGCGACGGCGTTCACCACGAGCGCGCCGAGCACGGCGGACTTGACGTTGCCGCGGCCGCCGAACAGGCTCGTGCCGCCGATCACGGCGGCGCCGATCACGTCGAGCAGCGTCGAGTTGCCGCCCGAGGCGGGCGAGACCGAGGCGAGCTGCGAGGCGAGGATGATCCCGCCGACCGCCGCCATGCCGCTGCCGATCGTGAAGACGAGGATGCGGATGCGCGTGACGTTGATGCCGGCCCGGCGCGCGGCCTCGGCGTTCCCGCCGACGGCGTAGACGTGCCGGCCGAAGACGGTGCGATCCGAGATGTACGTCCAGGCGAGCAGGAACAGCACGAGGATGATCAGCACGACGGGGAAGCCGCGCGTGCCGCCCCCGATCCGCAGCTTCTCGCTGAGCGACCAGCTGACGATGCCGACCGTGACGAGCGCCATGAACACGACCCGGGCGATCGCGTAGTTGCGCGCGCGGGAGTCGGCGGTCGGGCGACGACGTTCCTTCATGAAGGTCGTGAGGGCGTAGGCGACGATCGCGATCACCGCGAAGATCCACGCGTAGACCGGCGCCATGAAGTAGTTGCTGGCGTTCACGATCGTCTGGTCCTGGATCACGACCGTGCCGCCGTCGCCGATGATCTGCAGCAGCACGCCCTGCCAGATCAGCAGGCCGGCGAGCGTCACCACGAACGAGGGCACGCCGACGACGGCGACGATCGTGCCCTGCACCGCTCCGATCAGGCAGCCGCCCGCAACGGCCAGGATCACCGCGATGTACGGCGTGATCGCGAACCCGCCGATCGACCAGAACGGCAGGTGGAACGAGCCGCCCTGGAGCAGGAACTCGGCCATCAGCACACCGCCGATGCCCGAGACGAAGCCTGCGGACAGGTCGATCTCGCCGAGCAGCAGCACGAACACGACGCCCATCGCGATCAGGGCCTCGCCGGCCATCTGCACGATCAGGTTGTTGAAGTTGCCGGCGGAGAGGTAGTTCGAGTTCTTCAGCTGGAAGAAGACGACGATCAGCGCAAGCGCGAAGAAGACCGGCAGCGTGCCGAGGTCGCCCGAGCGGATGCGGTCGCGGACGTCTCCGAGGATGCTGCGCACCTCGAGCGGCGGCGGCGTCGTCGCCTCGGGGGTCGCGCTCATGCCATGCCTCCCGGCACGTCCGCGGCGCCCTCGGCGGCCGTCTCTGCGACGCCCGCGACGCGGGTGCCGATGCCGCCGGTGATCGCCTGCACGACCTCGACCTGCGTCGTCGACCGGCGCTCGAACTCGGCGACGTTGCGCCCGAGTCGCAGCACGGTGATGCGATCGGCGACGTCGAAGATGTCGTGCAGGTTGTGCGAGATCAGGATGACCGCGAGACCCTGCTGGCCGAGACGTGCCACCAGGTCGAGCACCTGGCGCGTCTGGGCGACGCCCAGTGCAGCCGTGGGCTCGTCGAGGATCACGAGCTTCGAGTTCCACATGACCGCGCGGGCGACCGCGACCGACTGCCGCTGGCCACCGGAGAGCCCGGCGACCTTGGAGCGGATCGAGCGGATCGTCGTGACGGAGAGGCTTGCGAGCGTCTTCGTGGTCTGACGCTCCATCTCGGGCTCCTGCAGGCGCAGAAGGGAGTCGTGCGCCTCGCGCCCGAGGTACATGTTCTGGACGACGTCCAGGTTGTCGCAGAGCGCCAGGTCCTGGTACACGACCTCGATCCCGAGACGCGCCGCGTCCTTCGGGCCGTGGATCGAGACCTGCTGGCCCTCGAAGAAGACCTCGCCCGTATCGATCGGGTGGATGCCGGCGATCGACTTGATCAGCGTCGACTTGCCGGCGCCGTTGTCGCCGACGAGCGCCATGATCTCGCCCGGCCGCACCACGAGGTCGACATCCGTCAGCGCCTGCACGGGGCCGAAGCTCTTGCTGACCCCTCGCAGCTCGAGGGTCGCGGGTGCGGTGGATGGCGCCGTTGCCATGGGGGGGGATTCAAGCATGGATCAGCAGCCGGTGGGGGCGGCCATTGCGGCCGCCCCCACCGAACGCGTGCTGCGTCTTACTTGCAGAGCTTCGCGTAGGCGCCGTTGCAGACGTCCGACTTCTTCAGGTACTTCTGGGTGAAGAGGATCTTGTAGTTCGACTTCGTGATCGCCATCGGGGTGAGCAGCACCGACGGCACCTTCTTCTTGCCGTTGCTCGTGCTGCTGTTGATGCCGGCCGGCTTGCCGCCCTTGATCAGGGAGATGGCGAGCTTGGCGGCCGCAGCCGCCTCCAGCGGGACGGCCTTGTAGACCGTCATGCACTGGTAGCCGGAGAGGATGTTCTGGATCCCCTGCGCGGTCGCGTCCTGGCCGGTGACCGGGATCGCCGACAGCTTGTGGTTCTTGATCGCCTGCACGACGGCGTTGCCGAGCCCGTCATTCGCCGACGCAACCGCCTGGATGTTGTTGCTGGTCTTCGAGAGCATGCCCTCGAAGATCGTCAGGGCCTTCTGGTTGTCCCAGTCGGGCACGGACTGGTTCGGGCCCTTCTTGAACGTCCCGTTCTTGTAGAGCGGGTTCAGGACCGAGTTGTAGCCCTGCGCGAACAGCGTCGCGTTGTTGTCCGTCGGCGCGCCGTTGAGCTCGGCGACGACGGGCTTCTTGCCGTACTCGCCGCTCGCCTTGAGGCACGAGACGAGACCCTTGCCCTGCAGCTGACCGACCGTGACGTTGTTGAACGACACGTAGTACGACGCGCTACCACCCAGCGTGAGCCGGTCGTAGTCGATGACCTTGACACCCTGACGGGCGGCGTCGGCCTCGATCGCCGCGCCCGAGGCGGAGTCGAGGTTCACGAGCAGCAGGACCTTCGCACCGTTCGCGATGGCCGCGTCGGCCTGCGTCTTCTGCGTGGTCGCGCTGTTCTGCGCGTTGACGACCGACGCGCTGAGCCCGGCGGCCTTGAAGGCCTTGGCGAGATCAGGCGCGTCCTGCGTCTGCCAGCGCACCGAGGACTTGGTGTCGGGGAGCAGTACCCCGACGTCGATCGAAGCCTTCTTCGCCGTGGTGTGGGCGAGGGCTGCGGACGTGGTGCCTACCACGACCACCGCGGCTCCAAGAGCCGCGAACGCGATCAACTTCTTCACTCTGACACTTCCTTTCGAGAGGACCCCGACGTCGGGAGCCGGCGCAGACACTAATCCGCCCACCGGACGAAATCAACCGGTGGCACAACTAATCGCAAACCCGGCGGGCGGAAACCGTCTACGGCACCGTCCGCCCAGTGAGACGTCAGGCGTGCACGAGAGTTGGCGCGCGCGTCGGATCTGCGAGCAGCTCGTGCAGCACCAACGCGGCCCCGCCGCGCACGCCGGCCTCGTCGCCGAGCTCCGAGACGCGCACCTCGACGCCGCGCGAGGCGGTCCCCGCACGCAACGCGAGCTCTGCCGCGACGCCGTCCATCAGCCACGGCCCGAGCACCGCAAACGTGCCTGCCAGCACGATCCTGTCCGGGTTGAAGGCGTTCACGGCCGAGGCGAGGCCGACGCCGAGCACCCGCGCGACCTCGTCCAGCACCTCGAGGGCGCGGGCGTCGCCGGCGGCCGCGCGGTGCGCCAGCACGACGGCCGGCGTGGCCTGCTCGTTGCGCGCGCCGTCGATCCCGACCATGCGGGCGATCGCCTCCTGACCGACGAGCGTCTCGAGGCAGCCGCGTGCGCCGCACTGACAGATCGCGCCGTCGAACGGGCGCACCGAAAGGTGTCCCAGCTCACCGGCGAAGCCGCCTGCGCCCCGGTACAGCGCCCCGTCGACGATCAGGGCGCCGCCGACGCCGATGCCGCCGTGCACGAGCAGGCCGAAGTGGCTGCCGCGCAGCGCGCCGTTCTCGAACTCGCCGAGCGCGGCCAGGTTGCCGTCGTTCTCGACGCCGATC
>DATAZX010000047.1:0-13545 GCA_036271815.1 Solirubrobacteraceae bacterium | reverse complement strand
CGCGAGCGTGACGTGCGACGGCTGCGCGCCGGCCAGATGCGTCCAGTCCGGGCCGTACATCGCGGCGAAGTCGACCTCGATGCGCACGTCGCGAACCTCGTGCAGCGCCCACGGCTCGTGCTCGACGCGATAGCTGCGTGCGCGGCCGGCGCGCGTGCGGCCGACGCCGAGGTCGTGGTGGGTGAGCCAGTGCTCCGGCGAGTCCGGCGCGGGCGTGCTGGCGTGCGGATCGGCCGTCGCCGCGATCTCGTTGCGCAGGCCCGGGCCGAAGCGGTGTCGCACCCGCAGCGCCCCTCCTTCGAGCGACGCCTCGTGACGCATGCGGGTCGTCCGGTAGGGCTCGTTGTAGAAGAGCCTCGCGACGATCGAGATCGCCGGCCGCGGCACGAGCTCGCGGATGAAGACGACCGCGCGCTCGCCGCCGAGGCGCACGTAGAAGCGCAGGTTGATCTCGGGGAACGTGACGTGACCGGGGACCGCGAGGCCGCGCACGCGCGTGTGGCGAAAGCCGAACGCGACGAGGCTCACGCGCGGCGATCCGTCGAGGGCGTCGATCTGCGCTCCGTCGGGCAGGTACCGCGCGAGCAGCGCCCCGTCGGCGGCGTACGTGATGCCGAGGACGTGGTGCCACTCGGCGGTCAGGAAGGGGCGGCCGGCCACGGACTCGAGCCTAGAGGCGGTGGGCGGCCGGTCAGCCCGCGGGGATGCCGATGCGGAGGGGGTGTGTCGTTCTGGGGGTCCTCCGCGCCCTCAGGACGACACACCCCCCAGCCAATCCGCCCACGGCAGGCTCGCTCCGGCCATCGCGAGCGCTTCTACGACGGGAGCGACCTCCGCCAGCACCGCGACGTCGACCCGGCCGCGTGCCGCGATCGTCTCTCGGTTGCAGCGCTGCATGACCGTCGGCGCGGCCGGCCACGGCGTCAGGACGACCGCTCGCACGTCGAGCCCCGCCGCGCGCGCCGCCTCGATCGTCAGCAGCGTGTGGTTGATCGTCCCGAGGCCGGGGCGGGCCGCGACCACGAGCGGGAGGCCGAGCGCGACCGCGAGATCGCGGACGTCGTGCTCGCCGTCGAGCGGCACGAGCAGCCCGCCGACCCCCTCGACGACGAGCACGTCGGCGCCCGCGCCGGTCATGGCCGCCGCGGCCGAGCCGACGAGCGCGTCCAGCGCCAGCGTCGTCCCCGCGAGCGCCGCGGCGAGGTGCGGCGAGACGGCCGGACCGAACGTCCGCGCGCAGACGTCGCCGGGCCGCGCGCCGGTGACCATCGCCAGCAGCTCGTGATCGGCCGGCCAGCCACCGTCGCCGGGCTCGTCGATCCCCGTCACGACGGGCTTGAACGCCGCGACGCGCTCCCCGGCCGCGACCATCGCCGCGCACAGCGCCGCCGCGACGACCGACTTGCCGGCGCCCGTGTCGGTCCCGGTGACGAAGCACCCGCGCATGAGCCCGACCGCGGCGCTAGGCGGCCGGACGGACCGTGTGCCGCGGCGCGGCACCGGCCACGACGCTCACGGGCGAACGGCCGGCCACGAGCTACGCCGCGCGCGAGGCCCGGCGGGCCGTGATCGGCAGCGTGTCCGGCGCCTCGGCGTCGAACAGCGCGTTGGCGGCCTGGGTGCCGCGCTGGATCGCGTCGTGGGCGGCGGCGACGGGCATCGCCGTCGCGGGCCGGAAGCCCGCCTTCAGCGCGGCGCGGCCGAGCACGCGCGCGGCCTCGCGCAGCTCGTCCTTCGTGTGCGAGGACATCACCGCCAGGCGCAGCCGCGACGTGCCGTCCGGCACGGTCGGCGGGCGGATCGCCTGCGCGAAGACGCCGCGCTCGAGCGCCGCCTCGCAGACGCGCATCGCGGTCGTCGCATCGCCGACGATCAGCGGCACGATCTGCGTCGTCGAGCCCGACACGTCGAAGCCCTCGCGCGCGAGCTCGGCGCGCAGCACCTCGGCGTTCGCGTGCAGGCGATCGACGCGCCGCGGCTGCTCGACGAGCACCTCGAGCGCGGCGAGGGCGCCGGCGACGGCCGGGGGCGGGGGGGCGGTCGAGAAGATGAACGAGCGCGCGCTGTTGGTCAGCAGCGCGACGAGCTCGGCGTCGCACGCGACGAATGCCCCGTAGGAGCCGAGCGCCTTGCCGAGCGTGCCGACGACGACGTCGATCTCGCGCTCCAGGCCGGCCTCGGCGACCGCGCCGCGGCCGCCCGTGCCCACGCAGCCGGTCGCGTGCGCCTCGTCGACGACGACGCGCACGTCGTGGCGCTGCGCGAGCTCGGAGATCTCCTCCAGCGGGGCGACGTCGCCGTCCATCGAGAACACCGACTCGGTCACGACGAGCGCGGCGCGCGGACCCGCCTGCGCCAGGCCCCAGGCGAGGTGCTCCATGTCGTTGTGGTCGTAGACGAAGACCTCGGCGCGCGACAGCCGGCAGCCGTCGATGATCGAGGCGTGGTTGAGCTCGTCGGAGAAGACGACCTCGCCCGCCCGCGCGAGCGCGCCGATGACGCCGAGGTTCGCGAGGTACCCGGAGCCGAACAGCAGCGCGGACTCGGTGCCCTTGAAGGCGGCGAGCCTCTGCTCCAGGCGGCTGTGGACGGTCATCGTGCCCGACACCAGGCGCGAGGACCCGGCCCCGACGCCCCAGCGCAGCGCGGCCTCGGCGGCGGCCTCCTGCACGCGCGAGTGGTCGGCGAGGCCGAGGTAGTTGTTGGAGCACAGCAGCAGGACCGGGCGGCCGTCGAGCACGACGTTCGGCCCCTGCGGACCACTGACCAGCCGGGTGCGGCGATAGAGGCCGAGCTCTCGCAGCTCGGACAGCCGGGCTTGGATCTCGGTCACGACCGCTCCTGCCTCAGGTTCGACCTTGCAGGGACGGGGTCGCGTTGGGGGCGCCGTCGGGGCGCTGCGGGACGTGGCGCTTGCGCTGGAAGCGCAGCTGCGTCGAGGGGTCCCACATCCGCACCTCGATGCCCCCCCACGCGTCCGCGGCTCCCGGGTCCCCGGATGTGCCGGCGGCGCCCGCGCCGGGCTCGGGGGTCGTGCCCTCGAGCCAGCCGCTGCGGTTGTCCGGGCGCGGGTTGGCGGCGTTGTCGTCCTGGCGCGCGACGTTGAGGCCGAGGTTCTCGAACATCGCCCGGTCCTCGTCGGGCGTGTTGCCGAGCGTCGTGAGGAAGTTGCCCATCATCACGCCGTTGATGCCGGCGCGAACGGCGAGCTGCTGCAGCTCGCCGATGTTCTCCACGCGCCCGCCGCAGAGGCGGAACAGCGCGTCGGGCAGGATCAGGCGGAAGATCGCGATCCACTTCACGGCCTCCCACGGATCCATGTGCTCGCGGTCGCCGAACTTCGTCCCGGGGCGCGGGTTGAGCAGGTTGATCGGCACCGACGTGGGGTCGATCGCGGCGAGCTCGAACGCCATCTCGACGCGCTGCTCGCGCGTCTCGCCGAGGTTGAGGATCCCGCCGACGCAGGTCTCCAGGCCGGCCTCGCGGACCGCGTCGATCGTGCGCAGCCGGCCCTCGTAGCGGACGGTCTGCGAGACCTCGGGGTAGTAGGACTCGGCGGTCTCGACGTTGTGGTGCACGCGCTGGACGCCGGCGTCCTTCAACGCGCGCGCCCGCGCCACGGACATGTGCCCGACCGACGCGCAGCGCTTGAGGTTCGTGTGCTCGGCGACGAGGCGCGTGCCCGCGAGGACCTTCTCGAAGTCGCGCTTGGAGAGGCCCTGGCCCTGCGTGACCATGCAGAACCGGTGCGCGCCGGCCGCCTCCGCGGCGCGGGCGTGCTCGAGGATCTGCTCGGGCTCCATCATCGCGTGCAGCGGCGTCTCGGCCTCGGCGTACTTCGACTGCGCGCAGAAGCCGCAGTCCTGCGCGCACCCGCCGGACTTCGCGTTGACGAGCGAGCAGAGGTCGGTCGCGTCGTCGAAGCGCTCGACGCGGACCTTCCAGGCCCGCTCGATCAGCGCCTCGATCTCGGCGTGCTCCTCGAGCTCGCCGAGCGCCAGCGCCTCATCCCTGGTGATGAGCGGTGCCATGTGCGGCGCACACTGGCAGCCGCACCGGACGGCTTACTGCACAGGCAGCTCGCGTGCCAGGAACGCGCTCGTCTGCTCCCATGCGACGGCGGCGGCGGCCGGGTCGGAGAAGCGCGGCGAGAAGCCGTTGTCGAACGCGTGGCCCGCGTCCTCCTGGACCTGGAGCTCGAAGCCGTCGTGGCCCGCGGCCATCGCCGCCACCGCATCGACCTGCTCGCGCGGGATGTGCGGATCGCTGCCGCCGAAGTGCAGCAGCACCGGGCAGGAGATCGTGTCCGCCGCGTCGAGGGCGCCGGCGATCCCCGAGCCGTAGTAGCAGACCGCGACGTCCGGATCGCCGTGCGCGGCGACCTGGAAGGCGAGCGTCCCGCCGAGGCAGAAGCCGAGCGCGCCCGCGCGAGCGCCGCCGCCCGATCCCGCATCGCCCGCGACCTCGGGCAAGCCGCGCAGCACGGCGAGCGCCGCGATCGCGTCCTGCACCGCGACGGCGAAGTCGAGCTGCTGCACGGTGGCCATCCCGCGCCTGAGGTCCTCGTCGCCGGCCCCGAGCTCGATCCCCGGCTCGATGCGCCAGAACAGATCGGGCGCGAGCACGACGTAGCCCAGCTCGGCCAGCCGCCGGGCGGCGTCGCGGATGTACTCGTTGACGCCGAAGATCTCCTGCAACAGCAGGATCCCCGGCCCGCCGCCGGAGTCGGGGATCGCTACGTGGGCGGCGAAGTCGCCGTCGGCGGTGCTGACCTGCTCGCTGCGTGTGGTCATGGGCGCGATCGTAGAACTCGCGGCGGAGCGCCCGCGCCGGACGCCCCGCGACGCGGGCCGCACCTCGCCGCACCGCACCGGTGGCACCGCGACGCCGGCTACAGCCTCGTGAGCGTCAGCGTCTCGGTGATCGTCGAGCGGATCGCGTCCGGGCTGCCACCGGTCAGCGTCCCGGTGCCCGTCGCGCCGCTGTACAGGCCGGTGCCGTCCTCGATCGCGATCGTGCCGTTGTACGTGACCGCCAGCGTCTGCGGGTTCGTGACGTAGTCGATCGTGAAGTGCCCGGACAGCGTCCCCGCATCGAACAGCTGCTTGACGGGACCGGTGAAGTGGCCCGAGAGCTGGCCGGTCGGCGTGACGGTCGACGAGTCGTGCTGCACGCCGCTGCCGAAGAACGGCGAGCAGTCGATCGTGCCGAAGTTCTCGGCCGTGAGCGTGCGCGGCGGCTTCACCGCGTGCAGGTCGATCGCGCACGTCACTGCGATCTTGCCGAGCGCGCTCGAGGTTTTCGAGGTCGCCGCGGGTGCGGCGGTGCCGGCGCCCGCGAACGAGCTGACCGCCAGCAGCGTGGCGAGCGACGCCGCCACGCCGACGATTCCCGCCCGAACTCGGAACCTGCGACCTGAACCCATGAGCCCCCTCCTCCTGTCGAACGTCACGTCCGTCGATCGTAGACAGCACACCCGACCGAAGGACAGCGCCGCGCTACGCCAGCTCGACGACCAGCGGCGCGTGGTCAGACGGCTTGACGCCCTTGCGGAAGTCGCGCGCGATGGCGCAGCTGGCGAGCCCGCCGGCGACGCTCGCGCTCAGCAGCGCGAGGTCGATCCGCAGGCCGAGGCCGCGATGGAAGTGGCCCTGGCGGTAGTCCCACCACGTGTACTGGACGGCGTCGGGGTGCAGCCGCCGGCAGGAGTCGACGAGATCGCCGGCCTCGACGATCGCCTCGACGCGGAAGCGCTCCTCGGGCGTCACGTGGGTCGAGCCGACGAACGCCTGCGGGTCGTAGACGTCGAGGTCGGTCGGGGCGACGTTGAAGTCGCCGGCGACGAACAGCGGCGTGCCGGTCTCGCGCAGCTGCGCGACGCGGGTCGCCATCGCGTCGAGGAAGACGAGCTTCTCGTCGTAGGTGGGCGAGTCGACCTCGCGGCCGTTGGGAACGTAGACGCTCGCGACGCGCATCCCGCCGACGGTCGCCTCGATCCAGCGCGCCTCGTCGTCGCGCAGCTCTCCGGGCAGCCCGCTCGTCGCATCGGCGATCGCGCCGAGCTCGCTGCGGGCGAGGATCGCGACGCCCGCCCAGCGCCCCGCCGAGTGATGGACGGCGTCGTAGCCGGCGGCGGCGAGCTCCGCGGCGGGGAACGCCGCCGCCTCGGTCTTGGTCTCCTGCATGCAGACGACGTCGGGTGCGAGCAGCTCGAGCAGCTCGAGCACGCGCGGCATGCGGACCTTCAGCGAGTTGACGTTCCAGGTGACGAGCTTCACGAGCGGCGAAGAGTACGTGGCTGCCCGGCCGCGGCGCCGCGTATGCTGACGCGCTGGTTTCCTGGCGAATGTCGTCGGTGGCGCTCGGTCGGCGTTGGAGCGGAGGTCGTGGTCGCGTGGTCCCGGCAGTGCAACCGAGCAGACCTCCGACCGCGTCGCGCGCGCCTGCGCCTGCGCCGGCGCGGCGGCCAGCGCCTCGCCCGGCTGCGATCGGGGCGGACCGTGCGGCGATCGCGCGAACCCCGCTCACGACGCCGCACCGCCCGCCGCCGACCGACGCGCTGGCGGCGACGCTGCAGCGCGCCGTGCACGAGCGCACGCGCGGCGCGGTCCTGCAGCGCGACATCGGGTTCGAGTTCGAGGTCAACCACATGGCCTACCAGTCCGATCGCACGCTGACCTGGAAGGACCGCGGGCAGCGCGCCGAGCGTCCACGCGGAGCCACGAACCTCCCGAAGGGCTCGGTGCTCGTCGGGAACATGGGCGCGCTGCACGCGAAGACCGACGTGGCGAGCATGAACCGCGGCAGCAACGTCGAGTTCGAGATCGCCCACCAGCCGGAGACGGACGAGGGCCGTGCCCGCCTCGTCGAGGCGCTCGCGACGCTCGAGCGCGCCTGCGCCCTGCTGGAGACCGAGCGCAGCCGCGGACGCCGGCACGTCCCGGCGACCAAGCTGCGGGCCGCGTTCGGCGGAGCGACGGGAGGCGAGAACCGCTACATCGCCGTCGACGGCGAGCCGACCACGGGCGCGCCGCAGGCGACCGTCGGGATCCGCCTCGAGCGGGTCGGCGGGCTGATGGAGAACACGATCGGCTCGGCGGTCAAAGACGACGAGATGCCGCGCGACCGCTTCGCGCTGGGCGGGATGCGCGGCGACCAGTTCTCGGCCATCGGCCGTACCCCGGGGCTCGTGCGCGACGGGATCCATGCCTACGCCGAGCAAGCCGGCGAGGAGCTGCCGGAGGGGTTTCCGAGCAGCGCGCTCGTCGGCGTCTGCGCCCTGCTGCTGAGCTACATCCGCGCGGGGGCAGCCGGTCGCCAGATCTTCCTGAAGGGGATGGCCCCGCTGCTCGCGCGGACGAGCATCGGGTCGATCATGGCCGGCGACCTCTCCGACGCCGAGCGCCTGTTCTTCGAGCACGAGGGCGGCGCGCGCTTCGTCGCGCTGTGGGGGCACATCCTCGCGACGGCGCAGCTCGGCGAGCTCGACGTGCCGCTGATCGCGCTCGATCCGAGCGAGGGCGAGGGGATGGAGCTCCCGACGGCGCTGTCGCGGCGCAGCTGGCTCGCCGCGCTCGCCGGCCCCGAGCACGTCGACCAGCTCACGGCCGAGCACGTGCCCGCCGTCGCCGAGGACGGTTTGCTGACGGCGGCGCAGGCCAAGGTGCTGCGCGAGGATCACGACGATCGCGAGGCGGTCGAAGGCGGGCCGATCACGACGCTGCGCGCCCAGCGGCTGACCACGCATCGCAGGGAGAACCTCGAGGGGTTCGGCGCGCTCGGAACGGCACACGACACCGTCGGCGGCGTCGATCGCGTGCGCGCGCCGGTCTTCGAGCTGCGGCGCATGATCGCGATGGACACGCACGAGTTCGCCGAGATGGCGCTCGGGCTCTTCGACTACGTCGTCGCGCTCAACGGCGCCGAGGGCGACGAGGCGACGTACGCGCATGCCGAGCACCGCGCGAGCACGCCGTCGCTGCGGCAGCGCCGGCGCTTCTGGTGGGGGTGAGCGCCGGCCGCCGCGGCCGCGGCGCTCAGCGGCCCTTCCAGCTCGGCAAGCGCTTCTCCGCGAACGCCGCCACGCCCTCGCGCATGTCGTCGGAGGCGAAGCTCGCCTCGCGCAGCGCGAGCAGCTCGCGCTCGACGTCGGGGTCCAGCGCGGCCTCGGAGCGCAGCAGCTCGCGCAGGACGCGCTTGTTGCCGGCCGTCGCGAGCGGGGCGTTGGCGGCCAGCTGCGTGGCCAGCTCGAGCGCGGCGGCGTCGAGCTCGTCGCGCTCGACGACGTAGTTCACGAGTCCCCAGCTCAGCGCCGTCGGCGCGTCGATGTAGCGCCCGAGCAGGAACAGCTCGCGCGTGCGCGGCTCGCCGATCGCGTCGAGGAAGCGGCGCATGCCGGTGTGCGAGTAGACGAGCCCGAGCTTCGCCGGCGGCATGCCGAGCTTCACGCGCGGGGATGCGATCCGCAGGTCGCAGCCGAGCGCGAGCTCGAGGCCGCCGCCGATCGCCGGCCCGCAGAGCGCCGCCACGGTCGGGACCTCCGTCCGGTCGAGCGCCTCCAGCGCCGCGCTGAGCGGGTGCGCGACGAGCTTCTCGGCCTCGACGGCGAACACGTCGGGCGGGATCGCGCCGATGTCGTAGCCCGACGAGAAGATCCCGTCCGAGCCGGTCAGCACGACGCAGCGCGCGTCGCCGAGCGCGTCCAGCGCGGCGGCGATCGCGTCGAGGATCTCCTGGTCGAGCGCGTTGCGCTTGCAGGGGTTGCAGATCGCCAGGCGCAGGACGCCCTCCACCGGCCGGTCGATCTGAAGCGTTCCCGCCATCGCACCGCCGAATCTACGCCTGACGGCGCGAGCCTGCCGCGGCGATGCGGAAATCGTGGAGCTTGCCGCCCGCGGGCGGGCGCTGGGCTACTCGAGGATGACGAGCGTGTCGCCCTCGTCCACGGGCTGGCCCTCTTCGCAGAGGATCTCCTTGACGGTGCCCGCGTCCTCGGCCTCGACGGGCATCTCCATCTTCATCGACTCGAGCGTCACGACCGTGTCGCCCTCCTCGACGACATCGCCGACCTTGCATTCGATCTTCCACACGATGCCCGTGATGTGGGCCTCGACTTCAACCACGAACTCCTCCTCGTCAAACAGATCCGGTGCAAGGCTGCCGGCAGCGTAGCCGCCGCCCTGGACGGCTCGTCTGCGAGAGTTGCCGCGGCGATGAGCACCGACACGATCATCATCGTCACGGCCCACGAGGAGGCCGACCGCCTGCCGGGCACGCTCGCCGCGCTGGCGTCGGCGTTCCCGGGCGCCGAGGTGCTCGTCGCCGACGACGGCTCGACCGACGGCACGTCGCAGGTCGCCGCGGGCGCGGGAGCGCGCGTCGTGCGCAGCGAGCGCGTGATCGGCAAGGGCGGCGCCGCGACGCTCGCCGCGCGCACCGTGCTGAGCCGCGCGCTCGAGCCCGATCCGCCCGTCTTCGTCCTCTGCGACGGCGACCTCGCCGAGAGCGCCGCCCAGCTGCCCGCGCTCGCGGAGGCCGTGCGGACGGGCCGCTGCGACCTCGCCGTCGCCGTCTTCAGCGCGCGCGTCGGCGGCGGCTTCGGCTTCGCGGTCGGCTTCGCGCACCGCGCGATCCGCTCGCTCACGGGCCTGGACCTGCGCGCCCCGATCTCCGGCCAGCGCGCGCTCAGCGGCCCCGCGTTTGCGACCGTCGTGCCGTTCGCCGCGCGCTTCGGCATGGAGATCGGGATGACCGTCGACGCCGCGCGCGCGGGCTTCGTGCTCGAGGAGGTGCAGCTCGACCTCGCGCACCGCGCGACGGGCAAGACGTGGCGCGGGTTCGTGCACCGAGGCCGCCAGCTCGCCGACTTCGTGGCGGTCTACCTCAGCCGTCGCTGACGTCAGCGCTTGAGGCGCACCGTCCGCCTGCCCGTGACGCTGTTGCCGGCCCTGTCCTTCAGCGTCACCGCGACGCTCGCGCTCACGTGCTTGTGGGCCTTCAGCGCGCGCAGGATCGCCGACCGCGTGGCGGACGCGAGCTTCAGCGTGAGGGCGACGACCCTCCCCTTCACGACGCTCACGCCCTTCGTCGCGGCGAGCTTGTAGGTCTTCGCCTTGTGGCCGCGGGTCGCGGGCACGCGGATCGTCGCCTGCGCCGATGCCGTGCATGCCTCGCTCGAGCACGTCACGGAGACCTTGACGCTGCTGCCGAGCTTCTGGATCGTGGCCCCGGACAGCTTGAACGCGGGCGGGGTGACGTCCGGTGACGGCGGCGGCGGTGGCGGCGTCACGGACGGCGGCGGCGGGGGCGTGATCGCCGCGGGCGGCGGCGGAGGCGGCGTCACGACCGGGGTCGGGGTGCCGAACGCGCGCAGCTCGCTGACGTCGATGAAGTCCTCGCCGGCGCCGCCGGCGCTCGCGTCCTGCGAGGTCTTCGCGATGAGCTTGATGTAGCGCGTGCCGGCCGGCATCGAGCTCAGCGAGATCGCGTTGTCGCGACCGTCGTCCGCGGCGCCGAACGTGCCGCTCGAGACCGAGCTGTACGTCGAGCCGTTCGCCGAGACCTGCACCTCGTACTGGCCGAGGCTCGCGGAGGGGTCGTCGCCGCAGCCGGCGGCCGGGTCGATCTGGATCGCGGTGAGGTTCGTGGCCGCGGGCAGCGCCACGACGATCTGCTTGACCCCGGGGAAGTCGGGATCGCTCGCGGTCGACGTGCCCCAGACGACCTGCGGATCGTCGTCGATGAGGCCCGCCGGTCCGCAGCCGTTCTCGGAGTAGTCCGGACCCGTCGCGCTCGCGATCTGCGCGCCGGCCGCGGCGGCCGCGACGTCGCGCTGCAGGCTGAAGCTCCGCGTCGTCACCGCCGGCCCCGCGGCGACCGCGACGTTCGACGCCTGGCCCGCGTAGCCGCCGCCGCGCACGCGGACCAGCGGGTACGTGCCGGGCACGACGGTCGAGATCGTGTAGACGCCGCTGGAGCTCGTCGTCGCCGACAGCTGCGGCCCGACGCCCGTGTCGTGGCCCGCGACCGCGACGCTGACCCCCGCCACGGGGCGTCCCGTCGCGGCGTCCGTGACGGTTCCCGACAGCGTGCCGGTCGCGGCGGCGGCCGGGGGCGGCGTGTGCGTGTCGGCGATCGGCGCGAGGTCGGACGCGTCCGTCGTCGAGGCGAAGTAGCCCATCCCGCGGTCGGCGAACACCGTCCAGACGTCGTCGATCGTCGTGGGCAGCGACGCCGCCGCGGCCTGCAGGACCGCGTTGCGCAGGTCGAGGAAGCTCGGGTTCGGCGGGGCGAGGCGCATGCCGTTCGTCATCAGCTGGCGGACCTCGGCGTCGCCGGTGGCGGGGTCGCTGTGGCTGATCAGCAGCTGTCGCAGCTGCCACATCGTCTGCGTCCAGATCTCGCCGTCGGCGTGGACCTCGGGGTCGCCGGCCACGTCGCCGAAGTCGGCGTACGTGTAGCCGCCGAAGTGGGGCGTGTCGCCGCCGTCGCAGATCGCGTCGTGGACCGACGGGTCCGCGGGGACCGGGCAGTCCGTCGGCTCGGTGCGCAGCTCGCCGCCGAAGGCGAACCTGCCGAACGCCACGTCGGGCGTTCCGGCGACGTCGGTCTCGAGGCCCTGCCCGACGAGGTAGTCGATCGAGTAGAAGTCGGCGAGGCCCTCGTCCAGCGCGCCGCCCTGCGCGCCTGCCAGCGCCCCGAAGCCGGTCGCGTCGTCGATCGTGCGCTCGACGAGCCCGTGCGAGTACTCGTGGTAGACGACCGCCGCGTCGAACGCCGTGCTCGCCGGGTGCGCGGTGGGCGTGTCGGTGAGGTACATCTGCATCTCGGGCGACGTGCCGTCGGGGTACGTCGCCATGTTCGCGTTGTCGACGTGGTCGGAGTCGGGCAGGCCGCCGGCGGTGTTCGCGCCGTCCATGTTCTGCGCGAGCAGCCGGTCGCTGCCGTCGAAGTTGCCGACGGCGGCGTCGAAGTCGATCGCCGGCGTGTCCTGCAGGTAGTCGTGGAAGTTCGAGACGAACCAGTGCAGCTGCTCGGCGTCGGCGGAGCGGTTGACCGCCCACGAGCTCGGCGAGACGGTCTTCCAGATGCACACGAGCGGCGTGCAGCCGGGGGTGTTGGGGTCGCTGATGTCGTACGTGCCCGGGACGACCTCGACGCCGGGGCCGGTGGGGATCGCGTCGCTCGGTCCGCGGACGGCGTCCTGCGCGTCGGTGAACGTGTGCGCGTCCGGCCCGAGCAGCATCGTGGTGCTCGTCAGGTAGGGGCTGAGGTCGATGCTCTCCGCGCTGCCGCCGACCGGGCGCCGGGATAGTTGCGGTAGATGTGTCCGGTGACCGCCGCGGACTTCACGAGGTTGTGCTCGCGCTGCACGACGCCCGTGCTCGCGTCGACGACGACGTCGTAGACGTGCGTGCCGTCGACCGGCATCAGCAGCCGCCAGCCCAGCCGCGCGACCCCGTCGTCGTAGATGACGAGCTTCGCGTCGCCGCCGCCGGCGAAGCTCGTCGTGCGCTGCGCGGAGCTCGAGGCCGACCGCGCCGCGCGCGCGGGGCCGCCGACGCCGCGCGCGGCCGCGGCATACGCGTCCTCGGCGCTGATGGCGGGCGTGACCGAGTCGAGAGCGAGGTCGTGGATCGGCGCGCCGACGATGTTCACGAGCCGCCCGCTCGCGGTCAGGTTCGCGGTCAGCGCGCTGTCGATCGAGGGGATGCCGTCGGCGCTCTGCTCCCAGCGGACCTGCTCGATGCCGGCTGCGCTGTAGTCGTGCACGAGCTTCAGGCTGGTGAGGTCGGTGGCGTCGAGGCCGAAGATCTCCGGCCGCGCGCGCACGTAGTCCAGCGCGATGTCCGCGGCCGGGCGCGAGCTCGCGGACGTCAGCAGCCCGTCGAGGCGGCCGAAGTCGCGGATCGCGCCGCTACCGGGCTGCACCTGCACCAGGCCGAGCGGGCCGAGCTTGGCGCGCTCGCTGCGCCGCGCCGTCGCGACGTTCGCCGGCACGGCCGCGACGGCGGTGCTCGTGCGCGCGAAGCCGGAGCCGGCGGCGACGGACTGTGCCGCGTGTGCCGGGATCGCGACCGTCAGCGCGACGATCGTCGTCACGAGCGCGCATCCCGCGCCACGTCCTGCGAGCCGTCCGTTCATGCGGCGTTCCTTGCGTTCGTCGATGCGGTCCCCGTGCGTGCGCAACGGTACCTGCGCCGCCGGCGTGCGCGACGAGACCTTCGTCCAGCGCCCTCCCGCATGTCGAAACGCCGGGCCGAAGATTTGGACGCACGTCGGAGGGCCGTCGCACCGGCCCGGCGTACCTTGATGACAGCACTGTCGGCGGTCATGCCCGTCGCCGGCGGAGCCCATAGGAGCAGCCGTCGCGCCCTGACCCAGTGCGTGGCTGTTTCCCTGAATTCCGAGGGACGCAGGCCGGAACCGACTCCTCCCGGTTCCGGCCTGTTCCGCGTTGTCGCCGGCTTGCGGCCGGCGCTGCGGGGCACGCTGCGGGTAGCGTCCGCGCCGTGATCCTCGCGATCGACCAGGGCACGACCGGCA
>DATAZX010000046.1:0-92164 GCA_036271815.1 Solirubrobacteraceae bacterium | reverse complement strand
GACGACCAGATCGTCCTGCGCCGTGACTCGCTTCGCAGCGACCCGGATCTCAACAGCGACGAACGCACCTTCGCGGTGTTGGGCGTCTCGGAACACAAGCCTGGCCTTGCCAAGTGGGACGAGCCCGACGGCGAGGCCCGCCCGGTTACGGTCGCCTGGTTGACCTGGGACGACCTGGCAGACTGCAGCGAGCATCCGCTTGCCGAGGAGTTCGGCCGCTACCTCGCGTGGAAGAGGACGAGTCGATACTGAGGCCGTGGGCTCAAGACGGCGGCGCGGTCCGAGTGGCCGCCGAACGGGGTGCGTATCGACGAGACGCGGTTGTGCCGCGCGAGCGTTCACGATCGCTCGACAGCCTCAATCAGTCGATATCCGCGAGCCGTTCGATCTCGTCGTCGAGCTCGTCGGCGACGACCAGCATCACGCCCGCCGCAGAGCACACAGCCGGCCACTCACCCGGCGGATCAACCGGCACCGCAAGCGCCGCCTGAACCGGGCGCTCAGCCGAGAGCAGGAACGAGTACTGCAGCACCTGCCCGAGACCCAATCGCAGCTGATGCACCGGCTGCGAATCACCGAGCGACTTCACCTCGATCACCACGAGCGTCTCCCCGTCCCGGGCGTAGAACGCGACGTCGAACGGCGGATCTCCCGTGTCGGGCACAAGCGGCTCCAGCCCTGCGGCGGTCACCGCGTCCTTGATCTGATGCACGAGTTCTTCGTGCGCGACGGTCTGCCGGTCCCGCTCATCGGGGTCATACTCGAAGACGATCGTCCGTTGTCCGGTGCGCCGCTCAGGCGCCCGACGGTTCGCTGGGAACAGGCGTCCCACACGACGCGGGCCGGCCTCCGCTGTCAGCCGCTCGGCCTCAGCGCGGCCGTCCTCCGTGATCACGTACATGCCGCGTTCGACTGCTTCGACGAGACCCTCGTCCTTCATCGGCCACAGCGAATACCAGGCGCGCTGATGCAGCAGCGACCTGTACTTCTTCGGATTCCTGCTGGTCGGTGCGAGTGCCCGCTGCTCGTGTGTCCATGGGCCGAGGGCCACCGCAGCGTCGACCACTTCCTTGCGCACCATCGGCCCGTCCGCTTCGAGCAAGACACGCAGGAGATGCGAGCGGTGCGCAGAGACCGTCGGGCCGTGCTGATCGCTCATGACGTTGACTGTCGCGTATCAAGTCCATTTGTGGCAGCCGATGGTCCGGGACGTCGTGGAGCCGCGACGTCTCTGTCCGCCGGAGGCACGACGATCCTCGCGTGATCACCGCATCGTTTTCTTGGCATCCACACAGACCTGTGCGCCGTGATCATTGCGGCGCTCGCGCTATTCGTTGCCCTCCATTCGGCGACCAGAACCCGGTCGCAGGGGCTCGAACTGACCGCGATGCCGACGCGAACGTCGCTTGCGCGCGCCGCCAGAACATTGGTACGACCGCAGCGATCGTCATTGCCGTTGCGCTTGACCTCCCTGGCGGTGGCCTTGTCCACGGCGTCGGCGGCAGCGAGCCAGCGGGCACGCGTTCGAGTTCGCCACCGTCAGGGCCGACCCACCTCTCCATGTCGGGTTTATCGACCGCCGATGGTTCGATCGGACTCGGCTCCCAGGCTCGTTACGAGCCCATCGTGAGGATTTCGCCCGAGAGCGACGAGCTCGGGTGGGCTGAGGAGATGGCGATCGAGTCCTTGCGGACAACGGCGATCCAGGTTCCGGACGGGGCGATGTGGGAGCCGAGGGCGCAGTAGCGGCGATGGTCTTCCACACATGGCAGCCAGCACTGGAGGCGGTACGCGCGTCTCTCGGGCCACCGTCGCCTGAACTAGCGGATCTCGCTCAGAGGCTGAGCCTCGAGTACGACAGCAACTGGCCGAGCATGGTCGTCGTGGCCGCGGTGCGGGACCGCGTCGATCCGCTGCTGCACGACCGACCGATTCGGGAGCCGACCGAGGGCCAAGAGGAGTACCTGTCGACACTCGCCCGCGAGGTTGGCCTGGTGGTCGACGCTCCCCGGACTCTTCGCGAGGGGAGCGCGTGGATTGACTTCCTACTCGCGACGCGAACCGCCGCGGTGCTCTCCGAGATGAAGCCGAACCGTGGCGACATAGTCGACAAGATCCGCGGGTCATCACGCGGCGAGAACGGGTCGCGTCACGTGATCTCATCGATCCGAGACGACGGGCTCGTGTACTTCCGCGGCGGCAACGGTTACTGCGGATGGGTGTCATCGCTTCGGATGATCGCCAGAGTCGCCACGCCTGAGGCGATCGCTGCTGTGGCGAACAATCCGTGGCAGGCGCGCTGGGTCCATTGAGCCGATGCGTGAGCCACACCGAACTGACGTTGACCCTAGCCTGCTCGATGTCGTCCCGTGGTCATACGGATTCGCGCACTCGTGGGCACTCGCCGCGCTGCTAAGTGATCCAAGCATCCAAGACGCCATCCTCAGCTCCCTGCCGCTGCCTGGGCCCGGACCGCATCACATCGCAGGGGAGATCCACCGGGAGAAGGGGGTCAAGCCGCGGCGCGCGGACCTTGCGTTCACGCTCGTTGACGGTGACGGAGCCGAGCACCCTGTGGCGGTCGAGACCAAGGTCAATGACGCCTTTGACGGTGTCCAAGTCCGCGCGTACCGAGCCGCTGGGTTCGTTCCACTCCTGAACCTCCCCGCGTCGACGGGCCTGCTGCTCGCGGCCACCGACCCGACGGAGGCCGGAGAGATCCGCCTGACGCCGGAGGTTCTCTTGGCTGCAGTCGAGTCGACCGACACTACCTTCGCCCCGTTGCTACACGGCTACCTCACGGATCTCGGTGCCGAGGCCGACCGGGCTAAACGCGCATTGGCTCGTGCCAACGGCAGCGCCTCAGCAGCAGTCGGAAACGGCCGGACGCCCACACGCGTACTGGAGGACGTGGCGTGGATCGCCGAGGTGTACCGAGCGCTTCCGGATGCCGCCCACGCCGTTGGCGTGTCAAGCCACGCGGATATGCGGATCGAGGCGAACGACCGCGGTTTCTTCTACGCCGGTGCGTTCGCGTGGCTGACGCGCGGTGGCGCGTTGTGGGTGGATGTACTCGCTGACGTGCGGACCGGAGCCCGTGCGATTGCGGTCAAGGCAGGTGAGGCGGACCTCGCCGGAGCGTGGGATGCAGCCGCGGACGCCGGTCCACCAGACCGCGATGGATGGCGCCTCACCGCTAGGCGGGTGAGCGGCGGCACATGCACGGTGTGGAAGCGCGACTGCGACCGGAGCTTGCTTGCGCCCGAAGCAGCGGCCGGTTGCGGCGCGAGCTGCCAGGTTCACGCGATCGTTGGCCAAACGCTGACCTGGGTGTGGTCCGCCTCAGAACCAGTACGGAGTACCGACCTCCGCCGGCTTTCGCAAGCGCGGCGTCAAGCATGGGGCCAACGCTAACTGACCACGACGCGACGCCACCCGCCTACGGACCCGTACCGCCAGAGCACACAGGCCCCAGCCCTCGCGCTCGTCCCCGCAGCAATCGGGACCTGGAACACCTACGCGATCGTCGAGCGCGAACGCGCTGCCGGCCGCCGCTTGACGACGCCGACCTCGCGCGGCTGTCGCCGGCGATCCACGCACATGTCAATCTCAACGGGCGCCACCACATTGATCCCGACCAGCGACCCCGATGCCTGTCGCCGGGCCGCGGCGACCTACTGGGAGTCGCATGCATCCGCTCCCACGAGCGGCTCATGCGCCTGGTCTGCTTCGGTGGGCGTCGTCGTCACGGTCGCCGTTGAGGAGGCGGTCGAACGCCGTGCCGTGCTCGCTGCGCTCGCGGTGACGCAGCGATTCGGTGTAGATCCGCAGCGAGGTCGATGGGTCCGCGTGACCGCCTTGGTCGGCGACCCAGCGCGGTGGTGCGCCGGCCTCATGGAGGAACGTGAAGAACGTCTTGCGCAGAGCGTGCGCGGTCACGCCCTCGCGCAGGGCCGGTTCATCGCGCTCCGCGAGCACCGCGTTCGTTTCGTCGACGAGCGGCCTGATGATGCTCGAGCCGGCGCCGGTGCGGTCATAGCGCGTCCCGTTGCGGGTCGGCAGCAGCGGAGCGGTGGCGGGCCACTCGGCGGTCAGCTGCAGGTAGCGCCGCAGATCGACGACGGTGTCCGGCGTCAACTGCACGGCCCGGACGCCGGCGTCTGTCTTGGCGTCCTGCACGCGCACGAGCTTGGCGACGAGATCGACATCGCAGCGTCGGGTGCGGCATGCCTCATCGATCCGCAGTCCCGCGGCGCACAGGATCCGGACCCAGACGCGGAAGAACGGGATTGGGTGTGCTGCCTGCTGATAGCGCGTGTAGCGATGGTGCGCCGTCGACACCGCGATCGACAGGCGTGCGGCGATCTCGGGATATGTCAGGCCACGGAGCCGCAGGTCGGCGACCTCAGCGACCTTGCCGGTGACCCCCGCGCGGCGCCGGTCAAGGCGATCGGCGGCCTCGAACATCGCGCGAACCTCATGCGGCTGGAGGATCGGTCGGCGCGGGGTGCGGTGGCGCAGGCGCCGCACGCGCCGTGCGGGGTTGTCGCGCAGGTAGCCGCGCTCGACGGCGTCGTCGAGGATCCGGCTGAGCAGCGCGAGGCACTTGTTGATCGACTCGTTGCACAGCGGTCGCAGCGGCATGTTGTGCGCGTCGCGCTCGACGACGCCGGCATCGATGCGCTCGGCGATCCGGCGGCTCTCCTTCAGTAGCGTCGTCTTGACGGCGGTCACGCGCGGAATGTCGAACATCGACAGTCGGGTGTCGCCGACGTGTGGCAGCAGGTGGCTCTCCAGGCGCCATTTGATGTCGCGGACCGTGCCCTGGCGCCACTCGAGCATGTTGTCCTCAAGCCAGCTCGACGCGAACGCGCGGAACGTCGGGTCCTCCGGCTCGGCGACCGGCGCGTCAGGTGCCGTCCAGCGGCCGGCGCGGATCGCGTCCAGCTGCTCCTCGAGGGCGACCATCGCGCGCCCGTTGGTCCACCCCTCGCGGTCGGTCCCCAGCCGCACGCGGCGGCGGCGCCCGTCGACGGTCATCCGCAGATAGAACGTGCGTAGGCCGTCTTTGTGGGTGTGGACGTCAATCGTCCCGCTGCTCGGGCGGGGCATCAGACGTACCCTGTCGATCGGTTCGCCGGCGGCGCGGCCGGTCGGCGAGCACCTGCCGCGCCGGCGGATAGGCGAGCCGCCGCGATCCGGTTTGTCGCGGTGCGTCCGATGCGCCCGGTCGCGGCGCCGCGGTGCCCGGAGCGTCCTCGAGTCCGAGGAGGCCGTGCGCGACGCCGCGCGGCGCGAAGCGCCACTCGCTGCTTCCGGGCAGCTGAAAGCCGCCGAGCGTGACGGCGTGTGCGTGCACCCAGTCGCGATGGCGTCCAAGGATCTCGGCGACCTGCCCGGCCCGCAGCAGGCCGACCTGACCGCCGGGCGTCCGCGCTGCTTCGCTGAGCAACTCGACGAGTAGCTGGGGTGGGTTCGCGACCGACATCGGTATGGGGATGTCGCATGCGCCGCGCTCCCGACCCCCCGTCGCTCGCGTCGGTGGCCCGCCCGCCGGACGAGACGGCCCACGCCCGCGCCGGACCCCTCGGGCGGGCAGCGGTGTGTCGGCACGGGGTTTGGGACAACGTTGTCCCAAACTCCTGGCAGAACCCCGCTGATACCGGGTTCGCGCGCCGTTGTCCTTTTCCGCTTGCCCTCGTTTCTCCCTGCAAATCGCCTATTTCTGCGCCGATTCCCGGGGGCTTCACACGCGAGAGGTCGCAGGTTCGAAACCCGCCGCGCCCATCCGCAGGAAGTGCTGGAGACAAGCCCGAGCCAGGCTGGGTCAACGATCTACCGGGTCCTTGTCACGCCGGCGCGAGCTCCCGTCACCCGGCGATCTGAGATGGCGCGCGAGGCGACGACGTGCGGCGGCCCGCCACGATCGCCGCCCTGGCAAGATCGCGACATGGAACGTGTGCTTGGAATCGGTGGACACTTCATGCGGGCCGCCGACCCGGTGGCCCTGAGCGCGTGGTACCGCGATTGCCTCGGCCTCGACGCCGACGAGAACGGCCTGTGGCGTCAGGAAGCCGGGCCGACCGTGTTCGCGACGTTCGAGTCCGAGACCGACTGCTTCGGGTCCCGTGCCCAGCAGGCCATGCTCAACTTCCGCGTCCGCGACCTGGATGCGATGCTCGCGCAGCTGCGCGCCAAGGGAGCCGGCGTGGCCGAAGAGACGCAGGACATGGAGGGCGTCGGCCGATTCGGCTGGGTCACCGACCCCGAGGGCAATCGGATCGAGCTGTGGCAGCCCGCCTGACCGTTTTGTCGTCACGACACGACGCCATCCCAGCGCCCGACAACCGAACGATCCGCGATGGCGGATCGCACTCCCGACGCCGGCTGAGGCGACGTTGGTCGGCGCCCGCACTCCTCAGGTTGTCTCTGACGCCGATGCTCGTGGTCGTCCCTTGACCGGTAGCCGCCGGGACGTCGGCCGACCCGGTGCTGCCCGGTGCTGCACTCGCCCGCTATCGATCCCGGAGAGCTGCCGTGCCTCTGGATCAGCGCGCGTGCCGAGGGCCGCGCCGCCGAGCTCCAGCAGCAGCTGCGCGCCGCGCATCAGCAGCTTGGCGTGCCGCCCATGACCTGCCTCGTCGCAGCGATCGCAGAGGACCGCGGAGCGTCGATCCTGCACTGCGACGCCAGCACCGGGCAGCCGGCACGCCGCGCGCGACCTAACAGAGCGTCAACGTGCCCGTCACCTCCGCACATGGTTGCGGCGGCACACTGGACCGATGGAGCCCTGCACCGAAGCACCCCACGTCCTCGTGGTGGCCAGCAACCCGGCCGCGACGGCGGCCCTGGCGGAGGCGGTCCGCGAGCGTCGCGCCGCCGGCCCGGCCACCTTCACCGTCCTCGTCCCCAACCCCGAGGACCAGCTCGTCTTCGATCGCGTCAGCCAGGACGTCCACGTCGGCGAGCACCGCCTCGCCGTCGTGCTGCCGATGCTCGAGGACACGCTCGGCCTGGAGATCGACGGTCGCGCGGCGCCCAGCCCGTGCGCGTACGACGACGTCCTCGAGGAGCTCGACGCCCGCAGCTACGACGAGATCATCGTCCCGGCGTCGCCGCGCCGCCAGCCGCACCCGCCGCATCCCGACCTCGGGGAGCGCATCGCCGAGCTCGGATACGCCGTGACGATCGTCGCCGAGAGGTCCGGCCGCACGGCCGTCGCCGCGGGCTGAAAGGTTCGTGCGCTTCAGGCCCCAAGCCCTCGGCACGGGCCTACACTGATCTGGTCTATTGGATGGGTGCGGGGCTCGCCGAGACCCGCCGCCCAGACGCTGGAGGCCGTCATGGCCCACGGACTACGGGCGACGGACCGCGTAGACGAGTCCGCCGTCATCGAAGCGCGCACCGACCGCCTGCCCGAGACGGCCACGGGCGATCAGGAGACGGCGAGCCGCGCGCTGCCGCGCGCCGCGAGCCGCGCCACGGCAGGTCGTCCCGGCGCCGCGCCGCGAGACCGAGCGGCCGCGGATGCGACGTTGTACTTCGATCTCGCCTCACCGCACACCTACCTGGCCGCCGAGCGCGCCGACCGCGCCTTCGAGCAGTTGCGATGGGTCCCGGCCTTCTCCGCGGTGCTGCGGGACCGCTCCTCGACGGCGAGCGACGACGCGCGGGCCGCGGTCATCGCGCGCGCCCGGCGGCTGCGGCTGCCGCTGATCCTGCCGCTGTGCGCCCCGGTGCCGTGCGACCGGGCGATGCGCGTCGCGTCGCTGGCCTCTGAGCGCGGCTGCGCGGCCGCGTTCGTGCTCGCGGCCACGCGGCTGATCTTCTGCGGCACGTTCGACATCGAGAAGCCGCTGATCCTCGCCGAGGCCGCGGCCTTCGCGGGGATCTCGCTGTCGGACATGCTGTCCGCGGCGAGCGACGCTCGGCGTGACGCGCCGATCGCCGCGGTCGGCCGCGCGCTGGTGCGGGCGGGCGCCGACGCCCTGCCGGCGATCAGGATCGCCGGCACGCTGTTCTGCGGCGAGCACCGCCTGGCCAAGGCCGTCGCGGCGCGCGCCCGGCGCTGAGCCTCGCGACCGCCCGCCCGCCGGCACACCGGGTAGCGCGCCGCAGTCCGTCGCCCCGGGGTGGCTCGGTGCCCGGCGACCTGCGGCGGCGCTCCGCCCCCGCACGCGGGACAATCCCCACGCGGGCGGATGCCGCGTACGCCGTCCGTCCCGCCGTACGAGCTGCCAGTTGCCCTTCCTGAACACCTTCCGCATCCCCGCCGGCCTGACGCTGGTCGCCGTCGCCGGCGCCGCGCTGGTCGGGGGGCCGAAGGTCGGGCTCGTCGTCGCGCTGCTCGCCGTGCTCGAGATCTCGATCTCGTTCGACAACGCGATCGTCAACGCGGCGGTGCTGAAGGGGATGACCGCCCGCTGGCAGCAGATCTTCCTCACCTGGGGGATCCTCATCGCCGTCGCGGGCATGCGGCTCGTCTTCCCGATCGTGATCGTCGCCGCCGCCGCCGGGCTGACGATTCCCGACGTCGTCGACCAGGCGCTCGCCCACCCCGATCTGTACGCGCACAACCTCAAGGAGGCGAACGCGGTCATCGCGTCCTTCGGCGGCATCTTCCTGCTGATGGTCTTCCTGGACTTCTTCCTCGATGCCGGCAAGGACGCCGACTGGCTGCGCATCGAACGGCCGCTGGCCGGCGTCGGCCGGATCCGGGCGATCGTGCCCGTGATCGCGGCGTTGGTGCTCCTCGGGCTGTCTGCGCTGGTCGCCTCCGGCAAGCAGAGCGACGTGCTCGTCGCCGGCCTCGCCGGGCTCGTGGCGCACCTGCTCGCCAGCGGCATCGCCGATCGCCTGGAGCCCGCCGGCACCGCGGCCATCGCCGCCGGCGCGGAGGAGCCCACCGGCGCCGCGCCGTCGACCGCGCAGGCGCGCGCGGCGGCCGCCGCCGCTCTCGCCAAGGGTGGCCTGGCGAGCTTTCTGTATCTCGAGCTGCTCGACGCGTCGTTCTCCTTCGACGGCGTGATCGGCGCGTTCGCGATATCGAAGGACATCGTCGTGATCGCGGTCGGCCTCGGGCTCGGCGCCCTGTACATCCGCACGCTCACCGTGTACCTCGTCAGGCAGGGCGTGCTGGGTGAGTACCGATATCTCGAGCACGGCGCGCACTGGGCGATCGGCGTGCTCGCGCTCGTGCTGTTCGTCGGCATCGAGCATCATGTCCCGGAGGTCCTCACGGGACTCGTCGGAGCGGTCATCATCGTGTGTGCGTTCCTGTCGTCGATTCACGCCAACCGCAAGGACGCGCGGCTCGCGTCGTAGTTTGTGGCGCCTGCGTGCTCGTCACCAGAACGACCGCTGAGAGCGGTTGCGTCGTGTGCGATAGTGGATCGACGATCCGGGGGCTTGGCACAAGGGCCGTCCGAGCGACGGCATCGATGCGGGCGCCGTGCACCCGGGATCGGCCATGTCAGGCCAACGAGGAGCTGTCACATGACGCGACACGTCACACGATCGACCTTCGCCGCACTCGCGATCGCGATCGCGCTGACGCCCGTCACGGGTGCCGGTGGTGCCGTTACCCACAGCAACGCGTCGTTCACCAAGAGCGCCGACGGCGCCTGTGCGAGCGCGGGCGCCCAGATCACCAAGCTGCCGAAGCTGACCGGCGCGAACCTCATCCAGACGGTGAACAAGGAGACCGCGATCGCCGCGAAGCTCGTGACGCGCCTCGAGGCGATCAAGGCGCCCGCGGCCAAGGCGTCGCGCTACCGCGCCCTCATCAAGACGATCCAGGACCAGTCCACGTATCTGCGAGCGGGCATCGGCGCTCTCCAGCACGATCAGGTGTCGCGCGGCAAGGGCCTGCTCGACAAGGCCGACGCCGTCGGCAGGCGCGGCGACAAGCTCGCGACGAAGCTGAAGCTGCCGGCGTGCGCGAAGGACTACTCGGCGCAGGGTTAGTCCGCGGCCCGCACCTCCACGCGGCCGGCCTCGACGCGGACGTCCCACACCGGCTGGCCGATCGTCGCCGGCCCGCGCGTCGCGCGACCGTCCTGCAGCCGGAACGTGCTCGCGTGCCACGGGCACTTCAGGCAGCCGTCGACGAGCTCGCCCTCGTCCAGCGGCCCGCCGGCGTGCACGCAGCGGTTGGACAGCGCGAACAGCCCCTCCTCGGTCTTCACGACGACGACGGCGACTCCGCCGGCGTCCACGCGCAGCGGCTTGTCGACCTCGAGCGCGTCCGCCGCCGCGACGTCGGTCCAGTCGCTCGTGCGGTCCTCGAACGCGACGTGGTTGACGCCCACGCCGCGCGCGAAGACGAGGTGCCCGCCGAGGTAGCCCGCCGCGCTCGCCACGCCGAGGCCGGCGAGCGACAGCATCGCGCCGCGCCCGCGGTTGCCCCGTCTCCGCGCGCGATAGGAGGCCATCTGCAGCCCGAGCGCGACGGTGTTGCCGATCGCGTGGACCATCCCGACGCGCTGGTCGGAGCCGTAGGTGTCCGACCAGTCCGCCAGGCCGCTCGCCATCGTCGGCAGCGCCGCGATGTTGCCGAGCGCCGTCAGGCGCCGCGCGGTGTCGGTCGCGGCGTCGCTGCCGGCGAAGTCGACGGCGCTCGCGCTCAGCCACGCGCCGATCGTGATGTCGGTCAGCAGCGGGTGCAGCTGGTGGCCGAGCCAGGTGCCGCTCAGCGCGTTCTTGACGAGCGAGGACTGCGTCGCGTTCTGCACGCGCTTGGTGACCGCCGCCACGAGCGGGTCGAGTGCCTCGATCTTCCCGATGTCGTCGATCAGCGTCTGCGGATCTCTACGCGTTGCCATGTCGCTCCTGTCTGCGTGTGGGTGGCCTCGGCACGCGTCGCGCGGGAACCCTCGATCGAGCGGCCATGACCCTCTGCGTCGGCGGGCGTCCTGGTTCTTACCCCCGGCGCCGCGCGGGCAGGCTCGGCCTGACTCAGGCGTCGCGCTTCTCGACGTCCGCCACCGCGAGGCCGAGCGCCGTCTCGACCCTCCAGGCCGCAATGCCGATCTGACCGGCGCGCCGGACGATCGCCGCGAGCTCCGCGCGATCCTCGCCGGGGAGCGGCGTGGCGGGCGAAACGGGTTGGGTGGTCGATCGATCGTTCACGGGCTCGATCGACTTCGCGACGATCCCGCACGACTTCTTACCCCGTTCGCATGCCTCGCGGGACCCCCACGGGGCGCCCGCGGCAGATCGCCGCGGGCGTCCGGGGCAGCGGCGGCGAGGTCAGCCGCCGTACGGCCCGACGACGTGGACGCGTACGGAGAACAGCACGACGTACATCGGGCAGGGCCTGCCCGCGTCGCACGCCGGGTGGCCGGTCGCCGTGATCGTCGCGTCGCCGCCGTGGTCGGCGCGAAGCCCCCACTGCTGATCGGGCGCGAACGTCTCGGTGTCGAACACGCTGACCGCGGAGCCGCTCGACCGCGGCGTGCTCCAGCTCAGCTGCGGGTCGAGTTGCAGCGTCGCGCAGGCGCCCTGCGCCAGCGCGATCGTCGCGCCGTCGTCGGCGTTGGTGATCGTGGTCGGGCAGCCGGCGATCGGCGCCGTGGCGGCCGCAGCCGGCTGCACGACGGCGAGGGGAGTCAGCATCGCGGCGAAGCACGCGATGCCGAGAGCGAGTCTCTTCATCTCAGAGCCTCCTTTGTCCACTGGGGACATCGGGGTTACATCGACATGAGATCGTCGTGGGGACGAGCGACGATCGTCCGCGGCGAGCGCTGTGGTGCATGCCCGCTCGCCGCTCCCGGCCAGGGCACGACGGCACGACGGCGGGCGGGCGATCAGTCCGCCACACGTCGAGCTCCCGCGCCCACCTGCATCCTCCGGCCGGTGACCTCCGTGGCGCAGATGCGTTTCACGCCACGGTCTGGCCAGCATAGAGGCGCGTCACGTCACGGGTGTGTGTCCTTCGTCACTTGGCCGTTTTATGGTGTGTGACTCACACAGGATCCCATCGCCCGGTGTCGCCGATGCAGGCGCGCGGCCGCCGTCAGTCGCGCGGCTTGTAGCGGTGGTGCAGCATGAGGTCGTTGCCGTCCGGGTCGGTGAAGAGCGCCATGTGACACACGCCGGTGTCGAACGTCGGCCCGGCGAACTGCACGCCCTTGGCCTCGAGCCCGGCCCGCGCGGTCTCGACGTCCTCGACGTGCAGCGCGAGATGGGCGTTCTTCTGCGGCGCGAAGGTGAAGCCCATCTTCGCGGGCTCCCAGATGCCGAAGCACGTCTCCCCCGCCCAGAACTCGAAGCGCCCGTGCTCGTCGGCGCGCAGGCCGAGCGTGTCGATGTAGAAGGTGCGAGCCACCTCTGGGTCCTGCGACGGAACGGCGACGTAGTCGAGCTTGGTGATCATGGTGCGGACGCTACCCCAGGTCGCGTCGGGCAACCCCCGGCAGCCGCCGGCTGCCGGGGGCGCCGCGCGGGTACAAGCGCCTCGCGATGGACGCGCTCCCCCACGGCCTGCGCCGCGACCGCCACGTCGACCTCGTCGATCGCGGCGGTGAGCCCTGGGTGCGGCGGGCGCTGATCGCGCTGCTGATGGTCCCGGTCGCGATCGCGCTGCTCGGCGTCGTCGGCCAGAGCGCGAGCACGCTCCGCGCCCAGGTCCCAGCGGCGACGCTGACCGTCAAGGCACCCACGCGCCTGCGCGGCGGGCTCTTCTTCCAGGGCCGCCTGGACATCGTCGCCCGCGAGCACATCCACGCCCCTCGCCTGGAGCTCGGCAACGGCTGGACCGAGCAGATGCAGCTCAACACGATCGAGCCGTCGCCGGCGACGGAGACGTCGAGCGACGGTCGCCTCGAGCTCGGCTACGACCCGATGGCCAGCGGCGACCACCTCACGATCTGGATGCAGTTCGAGGTCAACCCGACCGCCGCCGGCCGGCGCGACCGCAGCGTCACGCTGCTCGACGGCAAGCGCGTCCTCGCGCACCTGCCCGCCAAGATCACCGTGGTCCCCTGATGGACATCGCGGTCCGCGCGATCGTCGTCTTCGGCCTGCTGCTGCTGATCACGCGCGCGGTCGGGCGCCGCGAGCTCAGCTCGATGGAGCCGTTCGACCTGATCCTGCTCGTCGTGATGGGCGACCTCATCCAGCAGGGCGTCACGCAAAGCGACTACTCGCTGACGGGCGCCGCGATCGTGATCTCCGTGATCGCCGTGCTGACCGTCCTGACCTCGTACGTCAGCTTCCGCGTCCCGCGCCTGCGCCGCACGCTGGAGGGCGAGCCGATCGTGCTCGTCGAGCACGGCCGCGTCATCGAGCGCAACCTGCGCCGCGAGCGCATGACGCACGAGGAGCTCGCCGCCGAGGCGCGCCTGCAGCAGATCGGCGACATCGAGAAGGTGCGCCTGGCGGTGCTGGAGACGAGCGGGCGCGTGAGCTTCATCCTCGAGGACTGAGCCCGGGACACCTGCCCCGGGGCCGGATCGCCGCGGTTGCCGGGAACTCTGGCGTCGAGCGTCCCTCCCGAGATGAGTGAGCGGCCGCGGTCCGTCTCGGCGCGCCACTACCTTGGAGTCCGTGCAGCACGCCCTCGCAGTCCTCGCCGCCGTCTTCGCGCAGCCGGCCGCGCCCGGGGCGTCCGCCGCGCTCGACGAGCTGCGCGCCCGCTGGCCGCAGCTCGCGCCCGACGAGCGCGCCGCGCTGACGCCGATCGCGAGGCTCGCCGCGCAGCGCGTGCAGGCCGCGGCCGCCGGCTCGGGCGACCCCGACGAGGACGCGTACCTCGCCTACCTCGCATCGATGGAGGCGACGGTCGACGCCGAGGCGCAGGGCGCGATCGCGGAGCTCCCGGCCGGGGCGTCGCCGTCGCCGTCGCGCCCACCGGCCGTCGCGCGGCGACACGACGCGTCGCCCCGTGACCCCGACCGCGGCGCCGCGGCGCCGCGCCCCGGCGAGACCGCCGCGACTGCGCCGCCGCGCCCGAGCACGACCGCAACGCCCTCCGGCCGCGCCGGCTCCGCGGCGCCCACGCTGTTCGAGGAGGCGCCCGCCCCGCCGCGCGACGCTCCGCGACAGCGTGCGTCGCTGGCGCAGGTCACCCCGGACGGCCTGCTCGGGCTGCTCGGCCTCTCCACCTTCCGCCCCGGCCAGCGCGAGGCCGTGCAGTCGGCCCTCGACGGCCGCGACTCGCTCGTCGTGATGCCGACCGGCGGCGGCAAGAGCCTCTGCTACCAGCTGCCCGCGCTCGCGGGCGACGACCTCACCGTCGTCGTGTCGCCGCTGATCGCGCTCATGCGCGACCAGTGCGCGCGCCTCACCGACCTCGGCCACCCGGCCGTGATGCTCGCCTCCGGCGGCGACGGCGAGAGCAACCGCGCCGCGCTCGAGCAGATTCGCGACGGTCGCGCGTCGGTCGTCTTCGCCGCCCCGGAGCGCTTCGCGTCGTCGGCGTTTCGCGGCGCGCTGCAACGCCGCGCGCTCGCGCTGTTCGTCGTCGACGAAGCGCACTGCGTCAGCGAATGGGGCCACGACTTCCGCCCCGACTACCTGCGGCTCGTGTCGGTCATCGCCGAGCTCGGCCACCCGCCGGTGATGGCCTGCACGGCGACCGCGACGCCGAAGGTCGCCGAGGAGATCGTCGCGCGGCTCGGCCTGCGCGAGCCGGTCCGCGTGCGCAGCGGCTTCGACCGCCCGAACCTCTCCTTCGACGTGCTGCCGTTCGACGGCGAGGGCTCGGTCGCGCGCAAGCGCGCGACGCTCGTCGCGGGCGTCGCGATGACCGAGAACCGTCCCGCGGTCGTCTACTGCGGCACGCGCAAGAGCACCGAGGAGGTCGCCGACCTGCTCGGCGGCGAGGGGCTCGAGGTCGTCGCCTACCACGCCGGCATGAACGCCGACACCCGCTCGCGCCGCCAGGACGCGTTCATGACCGGCGCGGCGGACGTCGTCGTGGCGACGAACGCGTTCGGCATGGGCGTCGACAAGGCCGACGTGCGATCGGTGTGGCACTGGGCGCTGCCCTCCAGCCTCGAGGCCTACTACCAGGAGGCCGGTCGCGCCGGCCGCGACGGCGAGCCCGCGCGCGCGGTGCTGCTCGCGTCGCGCTCGGACCTCGGCAGGCTCGTGCGCTTCATCCGCGAGGCGGAGGTCACGGTCGAGCAGGTCGGCGCGATCGTCGGCCGCCTGCGCGCGCGCTCGGGCGGCGAGGGCGCGATCGAGCTCTCGCCCGAGGACGATCGCGACCGCATCGCGCTGGCCGTCGCCGAGCGCGCGGGCGCACTGACGCTCGCACCTGGGTCCGGCGGGCGCGTGCGCGTGCAGCTCAGCGCGCGCGACCTCGACCACGGGCGCGCGCGCCAGCTGTGCCGCGAGGCGACGAACCGCCGCTGGGAGTCCTACCGCTCGATCGAGCGCTACGCGACCGGCGACGAGACGTGCCGCCGGCGCCAGCTGCTCGACCACTTCGGCGACGACACCCCGGCCGCGCCGAGCGGACGCTGCTGCGACGTCCACGACCCGCCGGACTGGCTGCCCGCGATCACGGTCGCGGCCAAGCGGTCGCGCGGGAGCGGCGGCGGCCAGGCCAGCCTCGTCGAGGACGGACCGCCCGTGTCGGATGCCGAGCTCGCGCCGTTGAAGGCGTGGCGGCGCGACCGTGCGGAGGGCAAGCCCGCCTACACGGTCGCGACCGACGCCACGTTGCGCGAGGTCGTGCGCCGCAAGCCGCAGACGGCCGACGAGCTGCTGGCGATCAAGGGCATCGGACCCTCGTTCGTCACCAAGCACGCCGACTCGCTGCTCGAGCTGCTGCAGGCGTCGTGACCCGGCGGCCGGCGAACTCGGCGCCCCGCGGCCCGAACCCGGCGCCCCGCGACCGTCAGTCCTTGTGCAGGGCGTCCTTCGCCTTGTCGGCGACGGAGCCGACGGCGTCCTTCACCTTGCCGGACGCGCGGTCGACCTTGCCCTCGTTCTTGAGGTCCTGGTCGCCGGTCAGATCGCCGGCGGCCTCCTTCACACGGCCCTTCGCATCGTCGACGGTTCCGTCGGACATCTCGATCTCCTCGCTGTCGGTGAACGCCTCGGTGCAGGCGGGGTACCCGCCGGCCGTCCGCGCAACCCCGCGCCCGGCGCGCGCGCGGCATCTCACGTCGGCGCGACCGGCTACGGTGCGCGACTGCATGTCCTCACCAGCGAGAGGCTCTCGATGAAGCGCAACGCCGCAGCCGCCGTCCTCACGATGCTCGTCGCCGCCCTCGCCGCGGGATGCGGCGGCAGCGGTGGCGCCGGCAAGAGCACGGGGACGGTTGCGCCCGCCACGGCGGCCGGCCCGCCCGCCGTCCGCCTCACGAAGACGCAGTTCATCTTCAAGGCGAACGACATCTGCCTCGGCACGAGCAACCAGATCGCGAAGGCGGCGTCGAAGATCCGGGCGCAGACGAAGAAGACCGGCAAGCTGCCGCCGACCCCGCAGGTCGCGCAGTTCCTCGAGCACACCTCGCTGCCCGCCTACGACGCGATGGTCGACAAGCTGCGCGACCTGACGCCGCCCAAGCGCGACGAGAAGACGATCGACGCGTACATCGCCTCGCTGGCGGGAGCCATCGACACGGCGAAGGCGAACCCCGTCAAGTACTCGTCGGCGAGCGCCGCGGACCCGTTCGCCGACGCGAACGCGCGCGCGGTGAAGTACGGCATGAAGGCCTGCGGATCCTGAGCGGCCGCCTGTCGAAGCTCGCGCCGGACGTCAGCGCGCTGCGTGCGTCGCGCGAGCTGCGCCTGTTGGTGCTGGGGAACTTCGTCTCGGGCCTCGGCACCCAGGCGACGCTCGTCGCGCTGCCGTTTCAGATCTACACGCAGACGCGCTCGGCGCTGCTGACCGGGCTGCTCGGCGCCGCGGAGCTGGGACCGCTGATCCTGATGGCGCTGCTCGGCGGCGCGCTCGCCGATCGGATGGACCGCCGCCGGCTGCTGGCGCTCGACCAGTTCGCGCTCGTGCTCCTCTCCGCCGCGCTCTGCGGGGCGGCGCTGCTCGGCAGCCCGCCGGTGCTTGTGCTCTACGTGCTCGGCGGTCTGCTGGCGGGCTTCGGCGCGCTGCAGAACGTCGCGCGCACGGCGATCGTCCCGAACCTCGTGACCCGCGAGGACATGCCGGCGGCACTGGCGATCAACTTCGGCCTGTTCCAGCTGACGATGGTGTTCGGTCCAGGGCTCGGCGGCCTGCTGATCGCGGCAGCCGGCGTCGAGGGCGCCTACGGGATCGACGCGCTGAGCTGCCTGGCGATCGTCGCCGCGCTGCGCGGCCTCGGCCCGCAGCTTCCGCTCGCGACCGGGCAGGCGCCGGTGCGCATCCGCCGCTCGATCGCCGATGGCCTGGGCTTCGTGCGCCGCAGCCCGGCGCTGCTCGGATCGTTCGCGATCGACCTGTCGGCGATGACGTTCGGCATGCCGCGCGCGCTGTTCCCGGTGCTCGCCGTCAGCGTCTACGGCGCGGGCGCGGCCGGGACTGGCCTGCTGTTCGCGGCCGTCTCGGCGGGCGCGGCGATCGCCGCGCTGACGACGGGCTGGCTCGGCGGCGCGCAGCGTCTCGGACGGATCACGATCGCGGCCGTCTGCGCGTGGGGCGTGGCGATCGCGGGCGCGGGACTCGTCGGGTCGCTGTGGCCGGCCGCCGCGCTGCTCGCCGTCGCCGGCGCGGCCGACAGCGTCAGCGCCGTCTGCCGGTCGGTCATCAACCAGACCGTCACGCCCGACGCGATGCGCGGGCGGATGTCGTCGGTGTTCTCGCTCGTCGTCACGAGCGGCCCGCGCCTGGGCGACATCGAATCGGGTGTCGCGGCCTCGCTGACGAGCGTGCGCACGTCGGTGGTGTCGGGCGCCCTCGCCTGCGTGGCGGGCGCGGTGGCGATCGCGGCCGCGTTCCCCGCGCTGGCCGCCTACGACAAGAGCCGCGCGCTGTCTGAGCTCTGACGCGGTGTCGCCGCGCTCGCCGCGGTCGGGATCGCGGGCGCGCCAATCGGGTACACGGACGGGCACCCGATGCAGGAGGAGCGCAGATGACCGACACGATCCACGAGGACAACGCCACGCCGACGGCCAGCGACGAGGGCGTCAAGCGGGTGGACGCCGACACGCCACACGCGCCGGACGGCGCGGCGGTCGACGATCAGGGCGTCGGGGTCAACCCGACCGACTCGACCGACACCGACGAGAACGACGACCCCAAGTCCGGCGGCACCCCGGTGCACCCGTCCCCGACCGCGGACAGCCAGCAGTCCTGACGCACCCGACCGATCGAGCTCGACTTCCGGCCAGATCGGACGGAGTCGGGCTCGCGAGGTCGGCGCGGGCGCGCCGCCCGGCGAGTGCCTCCGCGAAGGCCAGCGAGCGCGAGGTCGCCCGGCACGCCGCACAGGGAGGTGCCGTCTCGCCGCTGCGGCCGGCGCCGCAGCCCGAGCCCTCCTACTCGCGCTCGAGCGCGATCTGCGGCAGCCGTCGATCCAAGCCGCTCGGCAGCCACCACGCCCGCGAGCCCGCGAGCTGCATCAACGCCGGCACGAGCAGGCAGCGGATGACGAACGCGTCGAGGAAGACGGCGATCGCGAGACCGATCCCGAACTCCTTGATCACGCGCTGGTCCCCGATCGCGAACGTCGCGAACACGACGACCATGATCGTCGCCGCCGCGCTCACGACGCGGCCCGTCGTCGCCAGCCCGTTGCGGATCGCCGTCGAGGCGTCGCCCGTGTGCTGCCACTCCTCGTGCATGCGCGAGACGAGGAACACCTCGTAGTCCATGCTGAGCCCGAAGACGATCGCGAACATCATCACCGGGACGAACGACTCGACCGGCCCGGTCCCGGTGTCGAGCACGCCCGACATGAAGCCCTTCTGGAAGACGAGCGTCACGAACCCGAGCGCGGCCCCGATCGACAGCAGGTTCATGCACGCCGCCTTGACCGGGATGAAGACGCTGCGGAAGACGGCCATCAGCAGCAGCGCGCTGAGTAGCACGACCGTGCCGACGAACAGCGGCAGCTTCGCCGCGATCGCATCGCTGAAGTCCTCCTGCCCTGCGGTCTGGCCGCCGACGTAGACCGTCGCCTGCGTCTTGCGCTCGGCCGCGGGCAGGATCGTGCCGCGCAGGCGGTCGAGCAGCTTGGTGGTCGCCGCGTCCTGCGGCGCGGTCTTCGGAAACAGCGTGATGATCGCGATCTTGCCGTCGGGCGACAGGCGCGCAGGCAGCACCGCCGCCACGCCGGGATCGCGCCCGGCCGCCGCCGCGATCTGCTTGCCCGCCGCCGTGTCGCCGGCATGCGGCAGCTTGGTCGCCAGCAGGAACGCGCCGTTGATCCCGGGTCCGAAGCCCTTCGCGATGAGGTCGTACGCGCTGCGGGTCGTCGAGCCCGTGGGATCCAGTCCCGCGTCCGACGTGCCGATCCGCATCCCGAGCGCCGGCGACGCGAGCGCGAGCAGGACGGCGAGCGCGGCGACGGCGCACGGCAGCGGCCGGCGCTGCACGAAGCCCGACCAGCGCGCCCACGCGGCACTCTCTCCGGCCGCGGCGTTGGCGCTGCGGCGCGCGCGGCCGGGCAGCGGCAGGCGCAGCCGGTCGATCCAGTCGCCCGACCTGCTGAGCAGTGCCGGCAGCACGGTCAGCGCGCCCAGCATCGTCAGCAGGACGGCAAGTGCCGAGGCGATCGCCGGGCCGTGCAGGAAGGAGAGCCCGAGCAGCAGCAGCCCCAGCAGCGCGATGACGACCGTGCACGCGGCGAAGAAGACCGTGCGCCCCGCCGTGTCCTGGGCGCGGACGATCGCCTCCTCGCGGGTGACGTCCCCGCGGCCGTACTCGGCGCGATAGCGCGTCACGACGATCAGCGCGTAGTCGACCCCGACGCCGAGCCCGATCAACGCGGCCAGCTGCGTGGCGAAGTCGGGCGTGTCGACCACCTGCGAGATCACCGGCACGAGGCCGATCGTCGTCCCGAGCGCGAGCATCGCGGTGAGCAGCGGCACGCCCGCCGCGATCACGGAGCCGAAGGTGAGCATCAGGATCAGCGCCGCGGCGATCACGCTGATGTACTCCGTGCTGGCGCCCATCGGGCGCGCGAACTCCGCGCCCGTGCCGCCGTGCTCGATCTGAAGCGCCGGGCTGCGCGCCGCGAAGGCCTCCTTCTCGATGCGCGTGAAGTCCTTCGCCTTGTAGGCCTGGAAGTCGTGCTTGTAGGTCACCGTCGAGACGCCGATGAGACCGTCCTTGGTCAGCTGGCCGCCGCGCGCCGCCGGGTCCGACACGTCCGTGACGATCGGGTCGCGCCGCACCTTCGCCAGCGAGGCGAGCATCTGCTTGCGTGCGACGCCGGCGCGCAGCGTGCCCGTGTGGGCGACGTAGACGAGCTGGTCGGTGCCGCCGTTGGCCTTCGGCTCATGCGCGGCGAGCAGGTCGTAGGCGCGCTGGGTGTCGGTCCCGGGGAGCCGGTAGTTGGAGGCCTCGCGCGTACCGGTTGCGCCGCCGATCGCGAACGCGGCCACGACCGCGACGATCCAGATCAGGAACGTCTGCCAGCGGTGCGACATGCACCACAGCGCAAGGCGTGCGAAGACCGACGGGGCGTGGGACGGAGAGGAGGTCATGCGCTGGGGTGGAGCGCTGGCACAATGGGGTTGCGCCGGGCGGGTCGCACATGATGACGCATCGCGCGGCGGCGACCCGAAGGAGTCAAACCCCATGCCGACCGGAATCGAGATCGAACGCAAGTTCCTGCTGGCGGAGCTGCCCGCGGCGCTCGCGTTCGCGCGCCGCAGAGCGATCCTGCAGGGCTATCTTGCGCTCGACGGCGACACCGAGGTGCGCGTGCGGCGCACGCCGGGCCACGCGACGCTGACGATCAAGCACGGCGGCGGCGAGGTGCGCGTGGAGGAGGAGCTCGAGCTCGGCTCGCGCCAGGCCGACGCGCTCTGGGAGCTGACGAGCGGACGGCGCCTGCAGAAGTCGCGCCGGGAGATGCGCGTCGGTGGCGTCGCGGTCAGCGTCGACGAGTACGCCGGCGCGCTCGACGGCCTGATCGTGGCCGAGGTCGAGTTCGACGACGAGGACGCCGCGCGCGCGTGGAGGCCGCCCGCGTGGTTCGGTCGCGAGCTGACCGGCGAGCCCGCCTACGCCAACCGCAACCTCAGCATGTTCGGCCTCCCGGCGGGCGAGTCCGGGGTCCCCGCCGACCGCTCCGACTGACCGGCCGTCCCCGGCGCCGGGGGTCGAGGTCGCACGATCCGAAGCGCGTGCGACACATATAGGCGGCGCCCAAGCACCACGACGAGCGGGTGCGTGCGCCCCACTCGGCGCGCCGGCGCTCACCTTGTGACATCTTGCACGAGCAATCCGGGTACGCTCGCTTGCGGCGATGTTCGACGTGCTGCCATCCGACGTGCTCGTCGCGGACCGCGAGAGCGCGCTGGCACCAAGCCCCGGGGCGACGCTCGGCCCGCGCGTCCTCAACCGCGCGCTGCTCGAACGCCAGCTGCTGCTGCGCCGCCAGCCGTGGCGCGTCGCCGACGCTCTCGAGCATCTCGTCGGCATGCAGGCGCAGAGTCCCAATGCCCCGTATTACGGGCTGTGGTCGCGGCTCAGCGATTTCGAGCCCGACGATCTCGCCGGGCTCGTCGACCGCCGGCTCGTCGTGCGGATCGCGCTCATGCGCTGGACGCTGCACGTCGTCACGGCGCACGACTGCCTCGCGCTGCGCCCGCTCCTGCAGCCGGTCATGGACCGCCGCCTGCGCGGGCTCCTCGGCCGCCACCTCTGCGGCGTCGACCTCGACGAGCTCGTCGTGCTCGGTCGCGAGCTCGTCGACCTCGAGCCGCGGACGCTCGGCGACATCGGCACGCGGCTGGCCGAGCGCTGGCCCGGCCACGAGCCGAGCGTCCTAGGCAACGCCCTCGCTGCGCTCGCGCCGCTCGTGCACGTCCCGCCGCGCGGGCTGTGGGGTCGCAACGGCCGTGCGACGCAGACGACCGCCGAGCGCTGGCTCGGCCGCCGGCTGCACGCCGCCGGACGGACGGACGAGCTGCTGCTGCGCTATCTCGCGGCATTCGGCCCGGCCCGGATCGACGACATGCGCACCTGGTCGGGGCTGCGCGGCCTCAACGACGCCGTCGACCGCCTGCGCCCCCGCCTGCGCCACTTCCGCGACGAGCACGGCCACGAGCTGCTCGACGTGCCCGACGGCCCGCTGCCCGATCCCGACACCCCCGCCCCGCCGCGATTCCTGCCCGGCGGCGACAACGCCGTGCTCTCGCACGCGGACCGCTCGCGGATCGTCTGCGACGCGCATCGCCGCTGCGTCACGGCCCACAAGACGTTCCTCGTCGACGGCTTCGTGCGCGGCACGTGGAAGGTGCTCAACGGCCCGAAGGTCACGACGCTCGCGATCTCGCCGCTCGCGCCGATCGGGCGCGCGGACCGGCTTGCGCTCGCCGAGGAGGGCATGCGCCTGCTCGCGTTCGACGCCGGCGAGGACACCGACACGCGCGTCAGCGTCCGCTTCGACGACCGGTAGACCACCGGGCGCGGCCCGCGTCATCATTGGCGCGGCCGGAGAGCGACCTGTGATGACGGCGCCCGTCGCAACGACGATCTGCAGCGGCCCCGCTCCCGTACGCGTCGCGTCCTGCACGCGCGCGGGGTGATCGAGGAGGCGGTGCGGCGGCCGTCGCGCTGACCCTGCGCGCACGCGTCCGCGTCGGGTACGGTCCGTCGCCATGGGCGCGATGAGCGGCAGCGCGAGCACCGAGATCGAGGCGCCGATCGACGCCGTCTGGGCGATCGTCGAACGGATCGAGACGACCCCGGAGTGGCAGCGCGGCGTCGACAGCATGCAGGTGCTCGAACGCGACGCCGAGGGCCGGGCCGCGCGCGGGGAGACCGTCACCGACGCGAAGATCAAGGTCTTCACGTCGAGGCTGCGCTTTGACTACGAGCCGCCGACGCGGATCGGCTGGGTCCAGGAGAAGGGCGACCTGAAGTCGCTGCGGGGCGCGTGGCAGCTCGAGGACCTCGGCGACGGGCGCACCCGCGCGACGTACGAGCTCGAGGCCGACCCGGGCGCGCTGCTGGCCCGCTTCTTGAAGGGCGCGCTCGAGGAGAAGATGCGCGCGATCCTGATCGACGGCCGCCCGCGGGAGCTCAAGGCGCGCGCCGAGCGCGCGGGCTGACCCGGCTGCGCGGTCGCCCGAACGTGAGAGGTCGATGAGACCCCGGGCGGTGCGTTGCCCGGCGGTGGGTAGGGGACGTGTACGCACCCACGGTCCGGGCACCGCGCCGGACCGCACATCGCACCATCACGGAGGGAACACGTTGCCCCGCACGTCTCGAAGGGCCAA
Organism: Solirubrobacteraceae bacterium; assembly: GCA_036271815.1. Taxonomy (GTDB): domain Bacteria; phylum Actinomycetota; class Thermoleophilia; order Solirubrobacterales; family Solirubrobacteraceae; genus CADCVQ01. The sequence continues at coordinate 68,818 of DATAZX010000046.1, read as the reverse complement.
GCTCTGGATCACGGCGGCGCTCGCGCTGTCGCTCGCCGTACCCGCGACCGCGCTGGGCGCGGGGGCGAAGCCGGCCGTGACCACCGGCGGCGTCGCGCAGGTCACGCCGTCGACGGTCTCGCTGCTGGGCAAGGTCAACCCCAGCGGAGACGCCACCACGTACCTGTTCCAGTACGGGACGACGTCGCTGTACGGCGCGATGACCGCGCCCGTCGCGGCCGGTGCCGGCACGAAGGCGGTGTCGGTGATCGGCACGGTCGTCGCGCTCGCGCCCGCCACCACCTACCACTACCGGCTCGTCGCGGCCAACGGCCACGGCCAGGTCCGCGGCGCGGACCGCACGTTCAAGACGAAGGCGCAGCCGCTCGGGCTGACGCTCGCCGCGACGCCGAACCCGGTCGGGCTCGGTAAGCCGACCGTCCTGGCGGGAACGCTGAGCGGCACGGGCAACGCCGGCAGGCAGGTCGTCCTGCAGTCCAATCCGTTCCCCTACACGCAGGGCTTTCAGACGACGTCGAACGTCCAGCTCACGAGCCCGACCGGCGTGTTCGAGTTCCCCCTGCTGTCCGTGCCGACGAACACGCAGTACCGCGTCCTGATCCCCACCAAGCCCGAGATCGTCAGCCCGATCGTGACGCTCGGCGTGGCGGTCCGGGTCAGCACGTCGGTGAGCGCGACGCACGTCCACAGGGGTCGGCGGGTGCTCTTCTCGGGCACGATCCGCCCCGCGCGCGACGGCGCCCGGATCGCGATCCAGCGGCTGAAGGGCGCGCGCTGGGTGACGCTCGCAGGCACGATCACCCATCATGCGGGCACGACGTTCTCGCGCTTCGCCAAGCACGTCCGCATCGCTCATGGCGGCAGCTACCGGGTGTTCGTCGAGAACCTCGACGGCAACTTCGTCTCGAGCACCGGCCGGACGGTGAGGATCCACACGGTCTTCTGACCGCGGGCCGGGAGACGACCGGCGCCGCGGATCGGATCGGCGCCGGTCAGACCCCCGCGAACGGCCGCTCGCGGTCGCGCGACCAGCCGGCGCGAGCCGCGTCGAAGTCCGTCCAGTCCAGTTGCGGACCACCGAACGGCTCCGGCGGCGCGGGCGGGACGGGACGCCGCGGCCGGCCGCCGCCCCCGTCCGAGCCGTCCTCGCCGTCGTCGCGCTCGGACGAGGACTGCGACAGCGCGACCCACAGGCAGACGCAGACCACGAGCAGCGCGACGAAGCCGACGATCGCCGACTCGACCCACAGGCCCAGGAACGTCAACGTGATCGCGCCCGTGATCGCGGCCCCGCCGCCACAGGCCAGGGACATCCGCGCGACGCGCACCCGGCGCGACGCTCCGGCTGGCACCGGGGTCACGACGCACAGGGAGAGGCTCAGCGCGACGAGGTACAGCGCGGCGTTCAGCGCGAGCAGCATCCGAGCATTGTGGTTCCCCGGCCGCCTGCGATCAAACTGCGAGGACGGAAGTACGGCACGGCGGCCCGTGGACGCTGGACGGACGGCCGATCGAGGATGGCGCGCTCGCGCGCGTGCGAGGCTCGCGGCTATGGTCGACTCGTCCGCGAGCGCCTCGGCGACGGCTTCGTGCCGAGCGAGCGGATCTTCGCGACCGACGCGGTCTTCGCGGAGCCCGGAGCTGCCTGGCTCGTCGCCTACGAGGACGGCCTGCCCGTCGCCTGCGGCGGGCTGCGGACGCTGAAGCCGGGCGTCGGCGAGATCAAGCGCATGTTCGTGACGGCCGGCGCGCGCGGGCGCGGTCACGCGCGCCGCCTCCTGCGCGAGCTCGAGCGGCGCGCGGCGGCGGCCGGCCACGGCAGCGTGCGCCTGCTGACGACCGACGTGCTGTCCGAGGCGCGCGCGCTCTACGCGTCCGAGGGCTACGTGCTGCGCCGGCGCCGCGAGCAGCCGGGCGAGCCCGTCACGATCTGGCTCGAGAAGGCGCTGCCGGCGAGCCGCGATCACTCGTAGACGACGAGGTCGGGCGGCGGCCGCAGCCCGAGCACGGCGCCCGGCGACATGATGTTCGTGTCCTCGACGTAGAAGAGCTTGAAGCCGTCGTAGAAGCGCGGACGGTCGGCCGTGAAGTCGCGGTACTTGGAGACCTTCGCGGCGGGCGTCCCGAAGCCGTCGATGTTCATCGTGATCGCGAGGCCGGGGCGCGCCGCGATCTGCCGGCGGCCCGCGATCATCGCCTGCGTGAACTGGTGGATGACGAACAGCTTCTGCGGCAGGTCGTGCTTGACGACGAGGTCCGAGACGTAGGTCGAGACGGCGTTGACCTGCTTCGCGGTCACCGAGCCGATCCTCGTGCCGGGGATCTCGCCGCGCGGCAGGTGCCACTCCGGATCGAGCGCGATCCCGACGTCGGGCTGCAGCAGCCACCGCTGCAGGCGCTCGGCCTCGGCGAGGAAGTCGCCCCAGCCGGGCTGGATGTCGAGCACGAGCAGCGCGTGCACGCGGCGCGCGGCCGCGAGATAGCGGTCGATCGTCGCGGCCGGCTGGTGCGTGCGATGCAGTCCGTCGTCGCCCGGGCCGGCGTCGGCGATCGTCGCGAGCAGCTCGAACGCCGGCAGGACTGGGCGCGACCTGCGCTCGTACCGCGCGGCCACGCGCTTCAGGCGCGCCGCGGCGTGCGCGGGCGTGCCGATGCCGAGCACGCCGAGGCTGTCGGCCTGCGGCGCGCCGTAGAACGCGACGACGCGATGCTCGGGGAAGATCCGCCGGCCGCCGCCGGGCAGCTGCGGCTGTCGAGGCGGCGCGGTGCGGGCGATCGTCGCCGTGCGGCCGCTCGCGCTCCCGGTGCGACCCGAGGCGCCGCCGCACGCTCGCAGGACGAGCACGGTCGCGAGCAGCGCGACGAGCGCGCAGATGCCCGCGGCGGCGGCGCGGCGGCGCCGGTAGATGGTCCGCGGATCGCGCATGTCCGCGCAGTCTGCACCCGCGCCGAGGCCGGCGCGCGGATCGGCGCTCATGTTCTCGGGAAGATCTGCCGATGACCGTGGCGTGCAGCATCGCTACGAGCGCCTCTCGATCGCCACCACGCGCCACCGGATCGTCGGTGTCGCGACGCTTCCCAGCGACGGCTACCGCAGCCGCCTGTCCGATCTGCTCAACGCTCCCGAGCGCGAGTTCATCGCGCTCACCGACGCCACCGTCGCGCTGCTGGACGCCGACGTGGACGTCGAGCATCACGACTTCATCGCGGTCCATCGCCAGCACGTCGTCTTCGCGGTCTCGCTCGGCGAGGTCGCGCAGCCGTCGCCCGGCGCGCTGCTGACCTGATCCTTCGGTCGCGGCGGCCCGCCCGCGATCGCCAAGCGCCGGTGGGCTCGTCGTGGCGGGTCCGTCGGGCAGTGTCCCGCGGCGTCCCGGCCGGCTACCGGACCGGGATCTCGCCGCCGAGCTCGTAGGGCGCGACGAGCCCGAGGCGATCGCCGCTCCAGAAGCGACCCGGGTCGAACCAGCCCGGCGGGCGCTGCATCGGCAGCAGTCCCATGTGCTGGTAGGTCGACGCGACGAGCTCGGCGCAGTAGACCGTCTGCAGCGACGTCGTGCGGCGAAAGCGCCCGGTGACCCAGCCCTTCGCGAGCCCCGGCATGGTCGGGAACGCGCGACCGTCGAAGCGATCGATGACCTCCATCAGGCGGTCCTCGTGCTCGCGCCCGATCGGACCCTGGAGCTGGCGAAGCCAGGCGCGCTGGCCGTAGCGCTCGTCCCACTGGCGGACGGCCTCGGCGAGGTGGTGCAGCTGCACGCCGCGCTGGTGCTCGCCGGTCCACACGTCGGTCAGCGCGCGACCGAGCTCGGCGTGCCACAGCAGCGGCGGCAGGTCGTCGATCGCGACGACCATGCCGACGTGGTTGACCGGACTGTTGGTGACGGTCTGGATCGCGCGGTCGGCGAACGAGCGCCCGCGAAACAGCCAGATGTCGCCCGTGGCGGCGGCGGCGACCGCGTCGTCCAGCGAGAGCGCGGCGTCGTCCACCGGCCGTAACCTACGCGGCGATGGGTGTCTCCCGCACGACGGCGTCCGCGCGTCGCAGGCGCAAGCGCCGTCGCCCGCCGTGGGCGGCCGTGCTGTCGGGTCCGTCCCCGGGTCCCGTGCGGCGGCGGCTGCCGGGCGCCGCGAAGCCGCCCGCGTGGAAGGCGCTGCTCGCACCGCCGCGTCCTGGACCGGCCGCGCGCGTGCTGCGCGGGGCGCAGCCGCCCGCGTGGAAGGCGCTGCTCGCACCGCCGCGCCCCGGGCCGGCGACGCGCGTGCTGCGCGGGGCGCGGCGATCGCCGTGGAAGGTCGTCGGGCTGGCGGGCCTCGCCGGCGTCGCCGCGACGGGCGTCGTCGTCGCGCGCAACCGCCGCACCCCGAGCGAGCTCGGGCCGGACGAGCTGCGCGAGCGCCTGCACGCCCGCCTGGCCGAGACCGGACCGGCGGCGGGCTCGAGCGCTCCGCAGGCCCCCGCCGCCTGACACTGCGGGGCGTCCAGCCGCGCGTGGACGCGCGCTACAGATGTCGAGTCCGTGGCCGATCACCTTGTGCGTGCCGAGCACATCCGGTTCGACCTCCGCGCCACGTGCGAGCTCCCTCGCCCCCGCGCCGGGGGTCACGCCCGCGCCGAGACAGGCGCAACCGCATCGCTTCCTGTCCGACGTGATCGTCGAGCGCCGGCTCGTCGATCCGGCCGCGATGCGGATCGCGATGCAGGCGGCGCTGGCGGGGCGCAGCCTGACCGAGATCCTGCTCGCCAACGGCGACCTCGACGAGGACGATCTCGCGCACACGCTCGCCGAGCACCACGGCCTCGACCACGTCGACCTCGACGTGTTCGCCATCGACCGCGAGGCCGTCGCGCTCGTCGAGCCCGGGGCGGCGCGCCGGCTGGGCGCGGTGCCGATCGCCTTCCTGGCGTCCGGAGCCGTCGTCGTCGCGCTGCACGAGCCCAACGGATCGACCGCGGCCGTCGAGCTCGCGCGGCTGACGAAGCGCCGGATCCAGCCGGCGGTCGCGTCGCGGTCGCAGATCGCGACGCTGATCGACTCGCTGCCGGCGCGCGGGCGCTCGCGCTTCACGCCCTCGGAGCGAGGCGCCTCCCCGGCGCCTGCGGAGGGCGAGGACGGCGGCGCTGTCGCAGGCGCCGGTCGTGCGCCGGGAACGGGGCCGCACGACGGCGCGCGATCGCCGGGCGCCGGCTCGCTGCCGCAGGGCGTCCGCGGGACGATCGCTCGGCGCGAGCAGCTCGAGGACGAGCTCGCGAGCTGGCGCCAGCAGGCGCAGATGGCCGAGGGTGCGCGCCGCGATGCCGAGCGGCGCGCCCGCGCCTCGCAGGAGCTCGCACGCGACGCGCAGGCTCGCGCGGATGCGGCGCAGGCCCGTGTGGAGGCGGCGGAGGAGCGCGCGGCGGTGGCCGAGCAACGTTCGGCGACGGCGGAGGAGCGGGCGGCCGAGGCGGAGCGGCGTTCGGCGGCGGCCGAGCAGCTCGTCGGCGCGGCCGAGGCCGCGGCGTTGGCGCGCGTTGCGGCGGCGCAGGCGCGTGCGGCGGCCGCCGAGCAGCCCGTCGGCGCGGCCGAGGCGCGGGCGTCCGAGGTCGCCTCGGCCGTCTTGGATGCGAACGAGACGCTGGCGCGCCTGCTGCGCGCGTGCGACGTGCTCGAACGCGACGCGCGGACGCGCGGACCGCAGATCGCCGCGCTGCGTGCCGAGCTCGACGCCGAGCGCGGCGCGCGGGCGCGTCTGGAGCAGCAGCTGCGGCGCGCGCAGCCCGCGTCCGAGCTCGCGTTCCTGCGAACGAGGATCGCCGACCTCGAGCACGAGATCGCGGCGCGATCGACGATGGGAGCCGCGTCGGCGCACGTGGCGCGCGGGCTGCGCCAGATGCTCGACGGGGGCCGCCGGCGCGGGGCGTGAGGAGCGCGCACCCGCCGGCGATCGGGGCGGGCCGCGGGCACTCGACGTGCGCGACCGGAGGTTCTAGGCTTGATCGCATGTGCCGAAACATCCGCCCGCTCTACAACTTCGAGCCGCCCGCCACATCCGAAGAGGTGCACGGCGCGGCCGTCCAGTACGTCCGCAAGATCAGCGGCTTCACGAAACCGTCGGCGGCCAACGCCGACGCCTTTGAGCGTGCCGTCGCCGCCGTCGAGGAGGCGTCCGCGCGACTGCTCGAGGAGCTCGTGACGAACGCGCCGTCCAAGGACCGCGAGGTCGAGGCGGCGAAGGGCCGCGCCAAGCGCGAGCAGCGCGACGCCGCGCAGCGCGAGGCGCTGCGGCGCGAGGTCGCGGCGTAGGGCGGCACCTGAGCCCCTCGCTCGGAGCGGTCGCGCGCGGACGGCGCGACATGGGATCTGCTCGTTGGGTCGCCTGCCCTCTGTAGGCCGCAGGCGCCAGGAGCTCGCCCCTGTGGCGCGACGGTGCGAGCCAAGGCCCGCCTTGCCAGGCTGCTGAACGTCTGCCGGATCACCTTAAATCGTCTCCTGCGTCGCGGTTTAAGCATCGTCCAAACCGTCGCTCGTGGCGGCGGACTGCAGCGCGACTCAGGACCCAGCCCCCGACGAGTTGGGGCTGGGTCACATATGACCGAGGGTGTCAGGTTGGTTGGCGCCTCAATCGCTTCTTCTCGACACCGGCGCGTGGCTCTCGGCGTCATGTCCGTTCGCGGAGGTGTCGAGATGGTTTTCACCATTCCAAGGCGTCGAGCCGAGTCCCTGCCATCGCGGGTCGAGGCACTTGGCCAATCGGGGACACTGGCCGTCAGCCCTACGAACCACGAGGCCCTCGACCCGGGCGACCCAAATGCCGACGAACCAAGCAGCTCGCCAAGTCGTTTCGTCGACCCGAGGACGCCACGGAAGCGAACCGGTGGATTTGTGATGCCAAGTCGGGCAAGCATTGCGTCTCGCTCATCGATGCCGAGAAACCCATCCGTCGTGCGGTCGAGGATGTCGAGTCCGATCAGCTGGTCGGGGAGGCGATCGTACGGCACCGCGTGACGGCGCCGTAGCCATTCGCCATAGACGACGAACCGGTCATTCAGCGCGGCCACTAGATCCGCAGAGCGCATGCTCGCCCAGGCGCGCACCCGTCCACGCTCCCCGGAACGATCGCTGGTGTGCTCCCCGCCACGCGTGCCAACCCGGGTCGCTCCTGCCTCACACCACAGCATGACGTTCATGCCGTCGAGCTTCTCCTCCACAATGACCTCGGCCCGGATCAACGCAGCACGGTCGGCCGCCGAAAGCACGAGATCATCGGCAAGCTCGGAGCCTGATCCCTCAAGTCGCGGGACCCGCGGGTATTTCGGCGGCGCGCTCACGCGTAAGCCTTGAGACCAGCGTCCAGCGTCCAGATAGCGACGACGACATTGGCAACGCGACGCTCGTACGCCTCTGCCTCAGCGAGGATCGAGACATCCCCCACGCCGATCCTCTGGACTGCCATCTCAGGTAGCGGCCGACATCCACGTGCGCCGCTGCAGATCGCCGCAAGCAGATCGCGATCCCACCTCGCCCCGTTGAGCGTCCATGGCGCAGAATCGGTGACCGTTGACTTCAGCAGCCGGGCCAAGCCTCCGGCGAGCGTCCTTCACGCGGTGCCATCGTCGACTTGCGCAATGTGATTCCCGGTCTCGATGATCGCAGCAGTAGGCAGGATCATGGATTCTTGCGACTCAACCCGAGCCCGAAGTTCTGCGGTGACTCGCTCGTGATTCTGGCTCTTGCCAGGCACCTTGAGTATCTCAACGAGCACAGACGTGTCGATGAACGTCACACTGCGACTCATAGGCTGGCCAGGAGATCGTCCAGTGAGGCAAGCCGCGTAGCGGTCGCGGGCACCTGGCCGAGCCTCTGCAGGGAGACCGCGTCGCCTAGCGTTCCGGCAGCGAGCGCCTCGGGGTAGGCCGGGAGGTCGACCAAGGGTATGAGCTCGCTCACCGCAGTGGCTGGGTTACGGCGACAGAGGATCACGCCGTGGTGGTCATCGGCATCGAGTGCGGTGAGCATCGCCGGGCTATGTGTTGTCGCGAGGGTTCGGATGCGACGCCGGGAGCTCTCCTCTTTGATGAGCTGCACGATGCGCGCCGCCTGCGATGGGTGCAGACCATTCTCGATCTCTTCGATGACGAGTTGGGTGCTGGCCCCGGTGTGCTGCGCATCCGTGACCTCTGGCGCCTCGAGCAGCGCCGCGGCAAACGCGAGGAACCGGAGCATTCCGTCGCTCATCACGCGCCCCGACACGTCGATGTGCCCGCCGCCGAATTGCTCGCTCAGGGTCAGGATCACGTCCCCGAGCCGCGACTGCTCAACGCCAATGTCCGCGACATGCTGTTCGGGGAGCGCCTCGACGAGTTCCTTGAGTCGGTTCCATCGAGTGGCGTCGCCAGCCAACCCGCCGATGACGGCCGACAGGTTGGCGGCCTGACGACGAAAGACGGTGTCGCGCGCCGGGACGTACTGGCGCATGAGCGACGGAACCGGATCGAGGATGAATACGGCTCGCAATGCCTCGATCATCAGCAGCGCGACATCATGCACATCACGCGTTGCGATCGTGGTCGACGGCACTTTCGTCGGCACCTGTGCGGTCAACAGCCGATCCGAGCGGAAGGGGATGCCCGGGTTCGTCCCCCGCTTGCCGTTGAAGTAGCGCCCGACGATGTCGACCAGCCCTGGTTGCGGCTCGTCCGTAGCCAAATACTGGCGGTGCTGACCTCTCGCCGGACGATAGAACAACTGCTCGGAGATGATCTGCACATCTGGCTCGACCTGAACCTCGAGATCGAGGTCGATCCGGTCGCCGCCATTGACCACGGTGCATCCGAGGGCGAAGCTGGATTCCCCGTATGGCGCACATCCTCGGACGCCTCCACGTACTTCTTGACCGTCGCGTCGGCTCCCGTCGACGGCCTCGCGAAGATCCTCGCCCTCGGCCAGTCTCGAGAGTACATGGATCGCGTCGAGCGCGTTCGACTTCCCGCTTCCGTTGCGCCCGATCAGGAGCGTCAGATCACGAAGGGGAAGCGTCCCGTTACGGAACGACTTGAATCGCGTCAGGCGTAGCTCTTCGATGTACGGCGGATCGGCCATGACCTAATGATCTCATCGCGCGCATCCGTCGATCGCGAGCGAGCCGGAGCCCTGGCGCGATCCCGAGTTCGCAGAGACGAAATCCACGGAGAGGGAGGGATTCGAACCCTCGGTGGACCGTAAAGCCCACACACGATTTCCAGTCGTGCCCGTTCAGCCGCTCCGGCACCTCTCCAGGGGCGCTCAGGGTACCGCGAGCAGGCCGGTCAGACCTGCCAGGCCCCGCCGCGCAGGACCGGCACGCGCTCGCCCCCGGCGGTCAGGCCCGTGACGTCGACCGCGGGCGAGCCGACCATGAAGTCGATGTGGATCTGCGAGCGGTTCAGGCGGGGATGGTCCTCGACGCCGGCCGTGAACTCGTACGCCGACCCGAGCGCGACGTGCGACGCCGCGTTCTCGTCGATCAGCGTGTCGTAGAAGACCGTGTCCAGCGGGCCGATGCGGCCGTCCTCGTCCACGAGCGCGACCTCGCCCAAGCGGCACGCGCCCTCGTCTCGCGCCGCGTAGCGCGACAGCAGCTCGCCGCCCTCGTCCGCCGAGATCGAGACGGCGCGCCCGCCGGCGAACTCGACGCGCAGGCCGCGCACGATCGTCCCGCCCACGACCAGCGGCTTCGTCGAGCGCACCACCCCGTCCACGCGCGCCGGATCGGGCGCCGTGAAGACCTCCTCCGACGGCAGGTTCGGCATGTGCACGATCCCGCCGACCGTCTCGAAGCGCGCCGACAGCCAGCGCGACGTCGGCAGCAGCCCGACGCGCAGATCCGTCCCGGGACCCTCGAAGTGCAGCGCGTCGAAGCACCGCTGCGTCAGCCGCTCGCTCACGCCGACGAGCACGTCCTGGCGCTGCGTCCACGCCGCCACGGGATCGACCTCATCCAGGCGGCACATGTGCAGCACCTGCTCCCACAACAGCTCGAGCGCCGCCGCCGGCTCGAGCTCGGGGTACACGAGCGCGGCCCACGGCGCCGTCGGGCACGGCACCGCCGTCCAGTTCGTCGTGCGCGCGTTGACGACCTGCGCCGACTCGCGCAGGAACGGCAGCTGGTCGCGACCCGCGCGCGCGGGATCGAGATCGCTCAGCAGCCCCGGCGCCGCCGGCCCGGTCAACCCGATCCGCGCGGCCCGCACCTCGCCCAGCGCCAGGATCCGCTCGCCGAGCCATGGCGGGACGTAGTCGAGCGTGTCCTCGTCGGCATGCAGGATCCGCGCGCGCTTGACGTGCAGGTCGAACAGCGACACGTCGACGTACTTCGCGCCCGCCCGGTACGCCGCCGTGGCGACCGCCCGCGTGAGCTCGAGCTTGCCCGGCTCCGTGCCGATCGCGACGACCTGGCCGGGCTGCACGTTGGCCGCGAAGCGGACGATCAGCTCGGCGAAGCGCTCGAGCGTCGGCCCGTCGACGGCGCGCACCCCCGCGATCCCGGACTCGGCGCCGGCATCCGGGGCGGTCGGCGATGTCTCGCTCTCCATCGAACGGCAGAGTACAGATGAGCCCGCCGCGCCGATCGCCCCGAAAGCCGCCGATCGGGCGTTCCCCATGCACCACCTGCCACGACCCCGGTACCCTCGTGGCACATGGCCATCCACGCGCCAGCCGGCTCCCTCACCGAGCGCTCCGCCCTCGACCTCGCGCAGGCGATCCGCAGCCGCGAGACCAGCTCGCGCGACGTCGTCGAGGCCCACATCGAGCAGCTGCAGCGCACGCACGCGCGCATCAACGCCGTCGTCGTCGACCGCTACGACGCCGCCCGCGAGGACGCCGACGCCGCCGACGCGCTCGTCGCGAGCACCGCCGACCCCGACGACCTGCCGCCCTTCCACGGCGTGCCCTGCACGATCAAGGAATCGATCGCGATGCGGGGGATGCCGAACTGCGCCGGGCTCGTCTCGCGCAGCACGTACATCGCGCCGGAGAACGCGCCGACCGTGCAGCGCATGATCGACGCGGGCGCGATCCCTCTCGGCGTCACCAACACGCCCGAGCTGTGCCTCTGGATCGAGACCGAGAACCGCCAGTACGGCCGCACGCACAACGCCTACGACATGACCCGCACGGCCGGCGGCTCGTCCGGCGGCGAGGGCGCGGTCGTCGGCTCCGGCGGCTCGCCGCTCGGCCTCGGCGCGGACATCGGCGGCTCGATCCGGCTGCCCGCGTTCTTCAACGGCGTCTTCGGCCTCAAGCCCTCCCCCGGCCTCGTCCCGAGCACCGGCCAGTTCCCGGTCACCGAGACCGAGACGGCCGCGATGATGCTCACGATCGGGCCGATCACGCGCCGCGCCGAGGACCTCATGCCGATGCTGCGCGTCATCGCCGGCCCCGACGGCATCGACCCCTACGTGCGCGAGATGCCGATCGGCGACCCCGCCGACGTGTCGCTCGCCGACACGAGGATCCTGCTGAGCGAGGACACGTCGTTCATCGAGGTCAGCCGCGAGCTGCGCAACGCGCGGCTGCGCGCCGCCGAAGCGCTCGAGGCCGCGGGCGCGACGGTCGAGGTCGTGAAGCTGAAGTCGATGAAGCGCGCGCTCGAGCTGTACCTCGCGGTGCTCAAGCTCGAAGCCGGCGTCAGCGTCAAGGACCTGATCGTCGCCGAGGGCTCGGCCCATGTCACGCTGCGCGGCGGGCTGAAGCGCAAGGGTCCGCACACGCGCGCGCTGCGGCTGCTGCTGATGAGCGAGTGGCTGACCGGCAAGATGCCGCAGGGCCGCCTGACGAAGTCCGCCGCCGCGCGCGCGGCGTTCGCGCGCGAGGTGACCGACGCGATCGGCGACGGCGTGCTGCTGCACCCGACCCATCCGCGCGTCGCTCCGCGCCACGGCAAGACGATCGGCAAGCCGTGGCTGCTGACGACGACCGCGGTCTTCAACCTCGCGGGCGTGCCGGTCGCCCAGATCCCGCTCGGGCTCAACGACCGCGGGCTGCCGCTCGGCGTGCAGGCCGCCGCAGGACCGGGACGCGACCACGTCGCGGTCGCTGTCGCGCTCGAGCTCGAGCGCGCGCTCGGCGGCTGGGTGCCGCCGCCGCCCGCCCCCACGCTTCCCACCGCGTAGCCTTCGCGCCATGGACGACCCCACGCCGAACTTCGTGCTGATCTACGACTACGTCGCCGACATCTCGGAGCGCCGCGGACCGCATCGCGCCGCGCATCTCGGCCACGCGAACGACTGGAAGGACGAGGGCCGGCTGATCAGCGGCGGCGCGCTCGGCAGCCCGCCGACCGGCGCGCTGTTCGTCTTCAGCGTCGACGGCCCGTGGGAGGTCGAGACGTTCGTGCTCGAGGATCCCTACGTCACGAACGACCTCGTCACGGGGCACAAGATCCTGCCCTGGACCGTCGTCGTCTGACCCGGCCCTCGGGACCCCGCGATGCGGACCCGCGGTGCGGGTCCACGGTGCGGATCCGCCGGCCGCACCGCACCACCGGCCGGTCCGGTCGGCCGAGCGACCACGTCCCCCGCTACAGGCCCTCGGGGAACGGGTAGCTCGACGGCACCTTCTTCGGCATCTGCGCCGCCGTGCCGTAGGCGAGCACGATCTCCTGGTGCTCGGCGAGCACGATCTTCGTCGGATCGGCCGTCACCGGCTTGCCGTTCACCCACGCGCGCAACTGCTTGCCCGGACCCGTGCACTCGCCGCCGATGCACGTGGGCGACAGCCGCACGCCCCATACGGCGAAGAACTGGCCGAGGCTGAACGAGCTCGCCGTCGGCGACTCGACGTGCATGACCCCGGTCGTGTCATGCGTGTGCAGCGGGGAGATGAAGGCGCCGCTCGCGTCGATCCCGAGGTTCGCGGGCAGGTTGACGACCTTGCCGGCGACGTAGATGTCGAGGTGCTGGTGGATGTGCACGACCTGGCCCTCGGCGGTCAGCGCCGGCAGGCCGATCTCGCGCAGGCGCAGCTGCAGCTGGCCGACGTTCGCGGGCCACGGCGGCGCCGTCTTCAGGATGCCCGGGAGCTTGTCCATCGATCCGAACGCGGGGCCGAGCTGCACGCTCGCCGCCGTCGAGCCGTCGGATGCCGACGCGGGCGTGGAGGTCGACGAGGTGCCGGACTTCGAGCTCCCGCAGCCGGCCAGCACGGGCGGCACGGCGATCGCAAGCAGCAGGGCGAGGGTGCGAAGGTGGCGGCTCATCGGGGGATCACATCACACGCAAGCGGCGAGCGAACGCACCCCCACGTCGCACCTGCGCGCGCGGTCACTAGTGTCCCGTCTCGCATGGCAGCCCAAGACGACCTCGACCCGCTCTCCTCGCAGCAGCTGCACGACCTCGCGGTCGGCCACGCGCTGCGCCACGTGGACGTCGCCTTCTTCGTGCGCCTGCTCAGGACCCTGCCCGTCGCGGAGGCCGCCGTCGGCCAGACCGACGAGGCCGAGGCCGACGTGATGACGCTGCGCGCGCACTTCGACGACGTCACGGACGCCGGTCGCGGCGAGGTCGCCGAGATGCTGCGGCCGTTCTACCTCGAGTACCTGCGCGACCACGGCGTCACCGCGCCGTAGCGGCGCGCCGCTTCGTACACCGCGCTCGGCGCGTGGTCGACCTCGCCGCCCGGCCCGGCTCGAACATCCGTCCGATCGCGTTCAAGGTCGTCGCTCAACGGTCGACAGGAATCGGGACCGCACAAGCCCGAAAGGACCCGTTCTTCTCATGCATCCGCTGTCTCGCCGCAGCGTCGCGCTCGTCGCGGCGACCGCCACGCTCGGAGCCGGATCGCTGACGACCGCGGCGCAGGCATCCGCCGCCGCGTCCACGACCATCGCGCCCACCACGGCCAATGCCCAGCGCGGCATTCTCGACGGCCTGCTGTCGACCGTGCTCGGGCTGATCGGCGCCGGCTCGACGGCATCCGACGTCCAGGGCCTGATCTCGACCTTCGGCCTCTCCACCACCGACCTCGGCAGCCTGCTGTCCGCCGACGGCGCCTCGGCCGGCCAGGTCAACGCGCTGCTCGACGGGCTGACGACGACGCAGCTGACCGGCGCGGTCGGCAGCCTCTCGACCACACAGCTCTCCGGCGTGCTCGGCAAGCTCACGCCCGCAAGCACGGGCACGCTGCTCGCCCCGTTGACGGGCAGCACCCTCACCAGCACGCTCGGCCTGCTGAACCTCACCCAGCTCACGAGCGCGCTCGCGACGCTGAGCCCGACGCAGATCGGCGGCCTGCTCGGCGCCGCGAGCGATCCGACGTCGCTGCTCGCCGCGCTCAGCCCGACCCAGTTGACGAGCGCGCTCGCGCTGCTGAACGTCACGCAGCTGACCTCCGTCGTCGGCGCGCTGAGCCCGACGCAGATCACCGGGCTGCTCGGATCGCAGAGCGGCGTGACGAGCGTCGTCAGCGGCCTCGCGGGCAAGGCGACCGGCCTGGCGGGCGGGACGCCGAGCGCCGCCGCGATCACCGCGCTGCTCCCGCAGGTCCAGGCGCTGCTCGGCGGCGGCCTGCCGACCGTTCCCGGAACCGGCGCGCTGCTGGGCACCGTCAACTCGCTCGTCGGGGTCGCCGGCGTGAACACCTCCGCCCTCTCGAGCCTGCTGGCCGTGGCCAACGCCGCGCTCACCGCCTCCGGTGGCGGGGCCGCGAGCGCCCCGCTGCAGACCCTGATCGGCACGATCACGTCCGTGCTCGCCGGCCCGACGACGCCCGGCGGCGGCGGCACGGGCACGACGACACCGGGCGGCGGCGCCACGGGCACCACCAAGCCCGGCGCCACCACGACGCACCCCGCCACGAGCACCGCCGCGAGGTCGGCCTCCACGCCGGCCGGCTTCAGCGCGTACCGCGGGTCCGTCACGTCGGTCAAGGTCGCCAAGAACCGTCGCAGCGCGAAGATCACGGTGTCCTGCCCGGCGTTCGCGCCGAAGGGCTGCGTCGTCAACCTGAAGGGCACCGTCGCCGGCAAGAAGGCGTTCGCCGCCAAGCAGGTCGTCGTCCTGCGCAGCAAGCGCACGACGCTGACGATGAAGCTCACGAGCGCGACGACGAGCCGGCTGAAGAAGAAGGGCGGCTCGCTGAAGGTCGCGGCGACGACCGCCTACTCCTCGCTCGCCACGATCAGCAAGACCGTGAAGGTCGCGCGCAGCCACTGACGTCGCCGCACCTTGCAGCTCCCTCCGACACCCACGGGGTCCATGGCGAAGCTCGCCGTGGACCCCGGCGTCATCGGCGCGAGGGCGATGCCCGGGCGGGTCCGAGGACCCGCCCGATACCGCCCGGTCATGGATCGCCGCTGAACTACTACGTCCCCGGAGTGTGTGTCACCGGGGTTTGCGTGACACTCCCGGCCACCGGGACTGGCTGCGAGCACGAGGCCCGCACGTTGCCCGGCTGAGCGCAAGCGCTCCGGCCGAGTAGGCGATCCGCCGGACCGTGCAGGGTAGTGCACGTCCACCCGCCCGACGGACGATTGCGCGGTCCGCGGTCAGCCGCGCAGCGGGCGCGCGGCGAGCGCCTGGCCGAGCACGCCCGCGTCGCCGGCGAGCAGCACGGCCTGCCGCGAGCGCTCGTCGCGCTCGTCGCCGACGTCGATGCGCACGAGGTCGGCCGCGGCGATCGTCGCCGAGCACGACATCTGCGCCGCCGCGCGCACCTCGCCCTGCAGGCTCAGCGGCACGACGTCGAGCAGCGACTCGGCGAGCCGGGCAAGCTCGAGGCCGATCTGCGCCATCGCGAGCGGCGGCTCGGAGGCCTGCTCGAGCGCGTGGCGCATCCGCTCGCCGCCGCCCGCCGACTTCGCCGCGACGACGCGGCGGTAGGCGACGCCGTCCTCGTCGGCGAGGCGCAGCGCGTCGTGGCGCAGGCGCCCGGCCCGCGCCTGCGCGGCGGCGTCGATCGCCGTGCCGTCGCGCGGCGCGGACGCCGCCTTGACGAGCAGGGCGGCGGCCATCGACAGCGCGATCGCGAGCGCCGCGCCGGCGGCGGGCAGCGGCTCGCGGCCGGCCATCGCGTCGACGACCGCGCCGAGGCGCTCGTGCGCGAGCGTGTCCATCGTCGAGCCGCCGTCGGCGAACATCGTCGAACCCGCCCTAGAACAGTCCGACGATGCGACCGTCGGGCAGCAGGTCGATCTTGTGGGCGGCCGGCGACTTGCCCAGCCCGGGCATCTGCATGATGTCGCCGCACAGCGGCACGAGCCAGCCCGCGCCGGTGTACGCGCGGATGTCGCGGATCTCGATCGCGAAGTCCTCCGGCGCGCCCAGCAGGCCGGGGTCGGCCGACAGCGACAGCGGGGTCTTGGCCATGCACACCGGCAGCCCGTCGAGCCCGTCGCCGGTGAACTGCGCGATCTTGCGCTCGGCCTCGGGCAGGTACGTGACGCCGCTCGCGCCGTACACCCGCGTCGCGACCGCCTCGATCTTCTCCTTGATCGAGACGTCCAGCGGATACAGGGAGGCGAAGCTGCTCGGCTGCTCGCAGGCGTCGACCACCGCGTGGGCGAGGTCGGCCGCGCCGGCGCCGCCGTGGGCGAACCCGTCGTTGACCTCGGCCGCGTGCGCGCCGTGCTCGAGCGCCAGGCGCTTGACGAGCTCGACCTCCGCGTCGGAGTCCTCGGGCCGGCGGTTGACCGCGACGACGCACGGCACCCCGTACTCGCCGACGATCGCGAGGTGGCGCGCGAGGTTGACGATGCCGCGCTCGATCGCCGCGAGCTTCGCGTCCTGGGCGGCGCCGTCCTCCATCAAGCCGTGGTGCTGCAGCGCGCGGACCGTCGCGACGAGTACCACGCAGTCGGGCTTCAGGTCCCCCGCGCGACAGACGATGTCGAAGAACTTCTCCATCCCCATGTCCGAGCCGAAGCCCGACTCCGTGAGGAAGTAGTCGCCGAGCTTGCGGCCGATCATCGTCGAGATCAGCGAGCTGTTGCCGTGCGCGATGTTGGCGAACGGGCCGCAGTGGATGAGGCACGGCTGACCCTCGAGCGTCTGCACGATGTTCGGCTTGATCGCGTCGCGCAGGAGCACCGCCATCGCGCCGGCCGCCTGCAGGTCGTCGGCCGTCACGGGCGTGCCGTCGAACGCGTAGCCGACCGTGATCGCGGCGAGCCGGCGGCGCAGGTCGGTGAGGTCGCGCGCCATCGCGAGGATCGCCATCACCTCGGAGGCCGCCGTGATGTCGAAGCCGGCCTCGCGCGGGTAGCCGTTGATGCGCCCGCCGAGCCCGATCGCGATCTGGCGCAGCGCGCGGTCGTTGACGTCGAGCGCGCGCTTCCAGGTGATCCGCAGCTGGTCGACGTCGCGGTCGTTGCCGTGCAGGATCGACGCGTCGAGCATCGCGGCGAGCAGGTTGTTCGCCGCGCCGATCGCGTGGAAGTCGCCGGTGAAGTGCAGGTTGAGGTCCTCCATCGGCACGACCTGCGCATAGCCGCCGCCGGCCGCGCCGCCCTTGATGCCGAAGACGGGCCCGAGCGACGCCTCGCGCAGCCCGAGCACCGGGCGCCTGCCGATGTGGCCGAGTCCCTGCGTCAGCGACACGGCCGTGGT
Organism: Solirubrobacteraceae bacterium; assembly: GCA_036271815.1. Lineage (GTDB taxonomy): Bacteria > Actinomycetota > Thermoleophilia > Solirubrobacterales > Solirubrobacteraceae > CADCVQ01. The sequence continues at coordinate 51,255 of DATAZX010000046.1, read as the reverse complement.
CGTCTTGCCCTCGCCGGCCTTCGTCGGCGTGATGCCCGCCACGCAGACGAGCTTCGCGTCCGGCGTGTTCGCGCGTGCGTCCAGCGCCGACAGCTTGATCTTCGCCTTGACGTCGCCGTACAGCTCGATCTCGTCGCGCCGCAGGCCGGCGGCGGCGGCGATCTCCTCGATCGGCCGCAGCTCGTGCTCCTGAGCGATCTCGAGGCTGCTCTTCATCGCGCTGTCCTCATCTCCTGGCTCGATTGTCCGCCCTGCCATCGGCCGGCGCCGCGACCGCCCGCGGCCCGCGCGAGCGCTCCCCGCCCCCGCCGACGATCCGCGCACCATCATCCTGCACCGCCGATCGCGAGGTGCGCGACGCGCTCCGGCGTCCGCGTCGCCGAGCCGGGGCGCGCGCGGTCCGGGCTCAGCCGTCCCCGCCGGCGGCCCTCGGGTTGCCGGTCGCCTGGCCGGGATCGCCGTCGTGGGGCGAGCTCGTCTTCGGGGCGTCGTCGTCGGGGACGGCGTCGTGCTCGGCGTGCTCGCGGGGGTCGATGCCGTCGCCGTGCTGGCCGTCCTCCGGGTAGCCGACCCCGCTGTCGCGCTTGCGCTCGGTGCTCTCGTCGTGCTCGTTCATGGCGCTGCTCCTACCCGCAAGCGCTCGCCCGCGCAACAGCCGTCGAAGACCACGGCCGCGGGGCGTAGCCTTGCGGACATGTCCGACACCCCCGCGGCGCCGGGCGCCGCCACCCCGGCCGACCCGATCCTCGCCGTCGAGGCGCAGATGGAGGCGATCGTGGCTCCGCTCGCGCCGGAGGACGGCGTCGCGCGCTTCAACGAGCTGTACCTCGCGGTCACGAAGGCCGTCGCCGCGGAGACGCTGGCCAACAGCTACCAGGATCCCGAGTTCATCTCGCGCCTGGACGTCGTCTTCGCGGCGCTGTACTTCGAGGCCGTCGCGGCGGACGCCGCCGGCAAGGAGATCCCAAAGGCCTGGGCGCCGTTGTTCGAGAAGCGCCACACGCCGGGGATCGCGCCGCTGCAGTTCGCGATCGCGGGCATGAACGCGCACATCAACCACGACCTCGCGGTCGCGCTCGTGGACGTCTGCGACGAGCGCAAGATCACGCTCGACGAGGGCACCGTGCAGCACCACGACTACCTCGCCGTCAACGCGACCCTGCAGCGCGTCGAGGGCGAGATCAAGGCGCGCTTCGCGACCGGGATCGTCGGCGACGTGGACAAGGTCGCCGGCCCGCTCGACGACGTCGTCGCGAACTGGAGCGTCGCGCGCGCCCGCGACAACGCGTGGATGACCGCGCAGACGATCCACGCGCTGCGCGACAAGCCGTTTCTCTACAAGCAGTTCATGCTCGGCCTCGCGCGCAACGTCGGCTTCGCCGGTCGCGCGCTGCTCGTTCGCACGCAGATGCGGTAGGGCGATGCAGTCGCTATCGCATCCGATTCATAGACATGAAACTAACCCAGCGCCGCTGGTACCGTGAGCTGCATGACTGATCTGGCGCCGGACTACTTCACCAAGCCCGTATCCGAGGTCGATCCCGAGGTCGCGGACGTCCTTGTGGCGGAGGCCCGTCGTCAGGAGACGACGCTCGAGATGATCGCCTCGGAGAACTTCGTCCCCCAGGCGGTCATGGATTGCCAGGGCTCGACGCTGACGAACAAGTACGCCGAGGGCCTGCCGGGCAAGCGCTACTACGGTGGCTGCGAGCACGTCGACGTCGTCGAGCGCCTCGCGATCCAGCGCGCCAAGGACCTGTTCGGCGCGGAGGCCGCGAACGTGCAGCCCCACTGCGGCGCGAGCGCGAACGCGGCGGCGATGATGGCGATGATCCAGCCCGGCGACAAGATCCTCGGGATGCGCCTGGATCACGGCGGCCATCTCACGCACGGGATGAAGCTGAACTTCTCCGGCAAGCTCTACGAGGTCGTCGGGTACGGGGTCTCCGACGAGGACTCGCGCGTCGACATGGACGCCCTCGCGAGGATCGCCGAGGAGCAGCGCCCGCAGCTCATCGTCGCCGGCTGGTCGGCGTACCCGCGCCAGCTCGACTTCGCCCGCTTCCGCGAGATCGCCGATTCCGTCGGCGCGCTGCTGATGGTCGACATGGCGCACTTCGCGGGCCTCGTGGCGGCCGGCGAGCATCCGAGCCCGGTCCCGCACGCGCACGTCGTCACGACGACGATCCACAAGACGCTCGGCGGGTCGCGCGGCGGGATGATCCTGTCGACCGAGGAGTGGGCGCGGAAGATCAACACCGCCGTCTTCCCGGGGCAGCAGGGCGGTCCGCTCATGCACGTCATCGCCGGCAAGGCGGTGTCACTGAAAGTCGCCGCGTCACAGGTGTTCCGCGATCGCCAGGCGCGCACGCGCGCCGGCGCGGCGGCGGTCGCTTCCGAGCTGCTCGACGTGGGAGTGAACGTCCTGACGGGCGGCACCGACGTGCACCTCGTGCTGGCCGACCTGCGCGAGTCCGCGCTGTCGGGCCAGGACGCGGAGGACCGCCTGCACGAGATCGGCATCACCGTGAACCGCAACGCCGTTCCCAACGACCCGCGTCCCGCGATGGTCACGTCCGGCCTGCGGATCGGCACCCCCGCGCTGGCCACGCGCGGCATGGGCGAGGACGACTTCCACGAGATCGGCCAGGTCATCGGCGCCGCGCTGACGGGCGGCTTCGGCGACGCCGAGCGGGCGGAGCTGTCAGATCGCACGCGCGCGCTGGCGGAGCGCTATCCGCTGTACCCGCACCTGACGCCGGCGGCGGTGTAGTCGGGTCGAGGCTCCGCGTTCGCGCGGGGTCGCGCCGGCGCCGCCGAGTGCGCGTTCGCCCGTCCCTGCCGCTGACGTCGCGCGGTTACGAGCGCGCGGGGTTCCCGTAGCCGCACGCGTAGCGGTAGCTCGAGCCGCGCATCGGCCCCGTGCTCGCCATCTGGCGGACCTGCGGCGGGCCGCCCGACAGCAGGCGGAACTGGACCTTGAACCTCCTGATCTTCGGATAGCCGACCCAGACCGGCACGAACGAGGTCTGCTCGTCGCGGTTCTCGACGGTCAGCGGTATCTCCTTCTCGGTACCGGGGAGCAGCGGGCCGCCGGCACGGGAGTCGTACATCGCGTACTGCAGGCTGAGGCGCTTGCCGGCGTAGCCCTGCAGGCCGATCTGCAGCCAGACCACGTCGCCGACCTCGCGGCGGTCGATCTGGGCGAGCCTCTCGCGCACCCGCAGCGCCTTCGCGTACTCGCCGCGGGTGATCCGCGCGTCGACGTCGCGCACCTTCATCGTGGCCTGCGGCGGGGGGCGATCCTTCACCCCGAAGCCGGGGACGAACTGCACGGCGAGGCCGACGATCGTCGCGAACACGCCGACGAGCGTGGTGACGGTCTCGAGCGCGCCGCGGTCCGGGGTCTTGCCGCGGGGCGAAAGCCCGTGGCGCAGCGCGAACGCGACGATTGCGAGGACGATCGTGGCGATGCCGATCGGCAGGACGAGCGCGTGCCACGACGGGCCGTCGTCGACGCCGACCGTCCCGCCGCTGATCAGCCTGCTGACGGGCGGGCGGTTGGCGACGCAGTCGCGCTTGGCCTCCGCCTTGCGGGCGTCGTAGGACTGCTTCGCGGCGTTGGCGTAGCCGCTGCTGGGGTGCAGGAGCGCGCTGGCCTGCTGGGCCTTCGTCTTCGGGGTCGCGGTGGTGGCGGGCTCCGGGCTCGTGGTGGGCGCGCTGCCCGGCGATTGCGGCGCGCCCGGCGACGGCTTGACGGAGATCACCTGCGCCGGGTCGGCCAGCGGCGAGGCGGACGACGTGACGTCGGTGGACTGCGCGGCGCTCGCCGGCGTCGACGTGGCGAGCAGGAGCAAGATCGCGAGCGCGAGCGCCGCGGCGCAGCGTGCGGCGGTGGCAAGCGGGGTCGGCGGGGCGGCGCGACGGGTCTCCCACGGCATCGTCGCGATCATCCAGCACGACGGTACGCGACGGGTGTGATCTGCGTCACTCCGTCCTTCGCGCAGCGCGCGGAGGCCCGGCAAGCCCGTCCGAAGACTCGCACTCGATTCGCATCTCGGCCCACTCTCGATAATATGCAAACGTATGTTCGCTACCGCGCCGCCGGCGCATCTCCTCGGAAATTCGAGGCAAATCCGGCTTCGCACGATTCGCGCGGGGCGAAAGCCGTGCCCACGCCTGTAGCTTGGCTGCGGCATGGTGCCCTCACTGCTGCACTCGTCGTCGCGTGCCTTGTCCGCGCACACCATGGTCGGCTGCTCCACCGGCTACATGAGCGACGTGCGCGGCGATTGGGAGGCCCTCGTGGAGCGCGCGGCCCAGACGTCCAGCACGGCGATCGAGCTCTCAGCGCTCTCGGAGGACGAGCTCCCCGGGCTCATCGCATATCTCGCGAGCGCCCCCCGCCTGCCTTTCCATTTCGTCAGCGTCCATGCGCCATCCAAGGGCCGCTCGATGCCAGAGGAGGAGCTGGTTCGCCAGCTCCAATCGCTGCCTCCGTGGGTGTCGGCCATCGTCTTGCATCCCGATGCCATGCGTGATCCCGAGGCGTATGTCCCGCTGGGTCGCCGGCTTGTCATCGAGAACATGGATCGACGCAAGGAGACTGGGAGGACGACTCAGGAGCTCCAGGGGTTGTTCCATGCTCTGGCCCAGGCGCGCTTCTGCTTCGACCTGGCGCACGCCAAGGTCGTCGATCCGACGATGGCGGTCGCAGCCTCGTTGCTGTCGACGTTCGCCACCCGTCTGAGCCATGTCCACCTCAGCTCGCTCGACGACCGCGATGGTCACGTGCCCTTGACGTCCGGAGACGAAGCGCTCTTCGCCGATCTGCTTCGCCGGTGCGCGGACGTCCCATGGATCCTCGAAGCGCCGCCCTCCTAGACGACCCGGCCGGCGCGCTCGCCGCGCTCGCCGAAAGGACGGGAGCGGGCTTCTCCGCGCTGACAGCAGCCCGCCGGCGGACGGACGGACGGGTGGCGGAGCGCATGGCCGATCTCGAGCGCCACGCCGTCGGCGACGACGTGGCGACCTGCGTCTTCGGCTCTTGGGCGCGCGGCGAGTTGACGGACGGAAGCGACGACGACTGGGCGGTCCTCGTGGCCCGCCCATTCGCTGCCTACGATCGCGACGTGTGCCTCGAGGTGGTTGCGGCGACCGAGACGCTCGGGGTCGAAGAGCGCCAGCCCGGTTCGCAGGACATCTTCGGCCACCCCTTCGATGTGACCGAGCTCGCTCGGAAGATCGGCCTCGACGCAGACACCAACACCAACCTCACCCGCCGAATGCTGCTGCTCCTCGAATCGCGAGAGCTCCACGGCAACGTCCGCTCCGGCGCGATCACCGACATCCTCGCGCGATACCTGCACGAAGGGACAAAGTCCTACCGCCCGCCCCGTTTCCTACTCAACGACCTGGTCCGATACTGGCGCACCATCTGTGTCGACTTCGAGGGCAAGGGCAGTGCCGGTGCCGCCGATCCGAAGTGGGCAACGCGAAACGCCAAGCTCCGCACGTCGCGAAAGCTGCTCTTCGCGGGAGGCCTCGTTACCGTTCTGCTGTGCCACCTGAAGGAAGCCTCCGAGATGCCGCACTTCCTGGGTCGCTGGTTCGACGTGGCGCCGACGGATCGCCTGGCGGCGGCGTTCCTCTACGCCGGAGTCGAGGAGTCCGGTGCCCGCGCGCTCGGGGCCTACGACAGGTGGCTCACGCTGATCGGCGACAGCGAGACGCGGGAGGCATTGAGACTCGTCGCCTTCGACACGCGAGACACGTCGGACCTGTTCGAGACGATCAGACAGATCGGGATGGACTTTCAGGCTGGCCTCGACGCCCTGCTGTTCAGCAGCGCGCTGGGCCGCGTCACGAGAACGTACGCGATCTTCTAAGCGCCGTCTGCCTGCTCGCCGAACGCGGTGCGGCCCGCCGTTAGGATCTCCGCGATGGTCGACCGCGTCCTTCCGCTGCTCGTCGTGCTCGCCGCGATCCTCGCCTGGCCATCCGCGGCGGCCGCCGCGACGACGACCCACGAGTGCCAGCACCCGGTGAGAACCGGCGTCGAGGTCTGCCACCTGCACGCCATCGCCACCGCGCGCGCGTGTCCCGTCGCGCTCGCCCTGTACGCGTGGGAGACGGCCACCGCCGCACACCAGCGTGCGCTGTATGGCTGCAAGCGCCTGCACCCCGACGCCGCCGGATATCCCTACCTCAAGCTGCACCGCTTCCGCGGCTGGAGGCTCTCCCTCTCCGGAAAGCCCTACGGAGAGTTCACGATGACGCGAGGCGCCAGCTCGTTTCGCGTGATCGGCACCGACTTCCCGCTGAACTGCACGTAGCGCCCGGCCCGCGCACTCGCCGAGAGTCGCTACTCGCCGGGCGCCACGACGCGGGGCGTCACCCCACCGTCGCGGCCAGCGTCCCCAGGTTCAGGTTCTCGAAGATCGCCGACACGGAGTGCGCCCGGTTCAGCGTGTAGAAGTGAAAGCCGGGGACGCCGAACTCCAGCAGCCGGCGGCACTGATCGGACGTGTACTCGATCCCCAGCGCCACGGCGGCCTCGGCGTCGCCCTCGACCTTGTCGAGCATCGCCTCAAGCCGCACCGGAATCCTCGATTGGCACATCGCCGACATCCGCCGGCACTGGGCCGGTGACTGGATCGGCATCATGCCCGGCACGATCGGGACCTCGACGCCGAGCGCGCGCAGGTCCTCCACGTAGCGGTAGTAGTCGTCGTTGTCGAAGAACAGCTGCGTGACGATCGCGTCGGCGCCGGCGTCGACCTTCGCCTTGAGGTAGCGCAGGTCCGAGTCGCGGTCGACCGCGCGCGGGTGCACCTCGGGGAAGCCCGCGACCGCGACCGAGAACCAGCCGTCCTCGAACGCGATCGCGTCCTCGACGAGCTCGCGCGAGTGCCGGTAGCCGTCGGGGTGCGGGGCCCAGTCGCCCTCGGCCGTGCCCGCGGGCGGATCGCCCGCCAGCGCGATGAGGTTCTCGATCTCGTGCTCGCGCAGATACTCGAGCACGCCGTGGACGTTGGACTTCGGCTGGTTGACGACCGTCAGGTGGCACATGACCTCGAGCTGCGCCTCGTGGCGCATGCGCCGGACGATCTCCAGGGTCGTGTCCTGCGTCGAGCCGCCGGCCCCGTAGGTCACCGAGCAGAAGGCGGGGTCGAGCTTCTTGACCTCCGCGACCTCCGCGAGCAGCCGCTCGACGCCGGCCCCGTCCTTCGGCGGGTAGAACTCGACGGAGAAGGTCTTGCCGGGGCGGGCGTAGATGTCGCGAAGTTTCAAGTGCTGTCCTCGGTTACTGGTGGCGGCGCGACGAGGTTCGTCCGCGCGAGCACAGGCCGCCGTGCGTGCGGAGCACGTCCCGCGTGACCTTCAGGTGCCGACCATTCTGCACCACCTCGTCCGGCGTCGAGGATCCGCAGCGCGGGCGGGCGCCGGGTCGGGCGGCGCATGCCGCGGGCCGCGGCCCGATCGCGGGCGCCGGCGCGATGGCGTGCACTACTGTCCGCGCGATGCTCGAGACGCTCGCCGCGGCGCTGCGCCGGCACGGGCCGGTGGGCCTGGTGCGAGCGGCCGCGCTGCGCGTCCGGATGCTGGCCGAGCGGCGTGCGCTCCCGCTGCAGGAGCGCGCCTACGACCGCCGGCGCGCGATCGCGACGGCGGGCACGGCGCGACTCGCGCACGGTCGCGAGACGACGAGCTACCAGGCCGTGCACCCGCGAGCGATGCACACGTTCCTCGCCCATCTGCCGCGCGATCGCTCGCCGCTCGTGTTCGTCGACTACGGCAGCGGGCGCGGGCGCGGGCTGTTCCTGGCCATCGAGCACGGGTTCGGCGCGGCCGTCGGGATCGAGCTCGAGCGCTCCCACCACGAGGCCGCGTTTCACAACGTGCGCGCCTTCCGCGGCGAGGGCGAGCGCATCACGCTCGTCTGCGGCGACGCGCGCGACTTCGAGCTTCCCGCCGATCCGATCGTGCTGTTTCTCTATAACCCGTTCGGGCGCGAGATCGTGGAGGCGGTGCTGGCGAGCGCGCTCGAGCAGCTGCGCGCACGGCCGCGGCCGGCGTGGGTCGTCTACGAGACGCCCGAGCATCGCGAGCTGCTCGACGCCGAGCCCGCGTTCCGGCTGATCGCCGAGCGCGACGACGCGCGCGGCGCGACGCCGCGCACGCCGCGCTACGCGATCTGGCGCGTCGAGGTCGGTGGCGGGGACGGGACGGCGTGAGGCCCGCCCGGCGTCACCCCCGGCGGGGCTTGGCGTTCGAGTCAGTCGCGTTCCAGACGCACGCTGGCGAAGCCCATCACGGTCGCGAGATCGGCGTGCGTGCGATCGACGACCAGTTGCGGCCGATCGAGCTGGAGCGGCGTGGCGTCACCGCACTCTGGACAAGGTCGCCGACGCGCCGGCGACCGCAAACGCGTGCCCGCCAGAGCGTAGGCTGGGGCGGTGAAAGCGAGATCTGCGCAGGCCCAGGTCCGGGTGACGGACGATGGCTGAGCGCCTCGCGGGGAGGTTCGCGTCCGCTGGCGACGCTGCGATCGAGGTCGACGGGCAGCTCGTGCACATGCTGTACGAGCTCGACCCGATGCAGACGCCGACGAGGTTGAGCATCAACCTGACGTCCGCGTCGCGGAGACCGCAAGGGCTGCGGCTGAAGGCGAGGGGCGGCACGATCGCCGTGGACGGGCGGCGCCTCGACGACATCGTGCTCTGGACCGACACCGCACCCGCGCTGTCGACCGCCGTCCTCGTGCCCAGCGATCGATCCGTGCCGCTGACGCTGCGCGTGTGGAACGTCTGGCGCGACCCGGCCGCGACGATGCAGGCCTGGATCGGCGACGCGGGCATCATCGTGGACGGCCAGTCGCCCGAGCGCGTCGTGCTGCGCTGCAGCGACGGGTTCGACGCGCCGATGTTCGACGACCTGGTCGTCGAGCTCGCGTTATCTGTGGTCACGACGAACCATGCCGTCACCGCCAGCGGAGGTCTCAGCTTCGAGGTCAGGGACGAGATCGAGCACGCTCGCGACCGTCTTGCGCGTGTGCTCTCGCGCATGGATGGCAAGAGCAGCTATTCGATCGTGTTGTGGAAACTGCCTCCGGGAAAGCGGCTCGACGAGGTCGACGAAGGCGTTCGTAGGTTCGTGGTCGCGCATGCACCGGTCAATCGCCGTCGGGGACGATCGGGGTGCCGCAGTGAAAGCCTCGCCTCAGCCTGCGTCCCTGCGCCGCGGTCAGTACGCGCGTCGTCTTGCGCAGATAGGCGCCCCCCGCCACGTTCACCGTCACGACAGCCGTGCCTCCGGTGTGCGGAATCGGTGACGGGAAGCCATCGATCACCTGCGTGTAGCAGTGCTGCTGCTTGCCGGTGAACCTGATCGGCGGACTTGCGCCACTGCCGCCGCTGACCTCGATCACCGCGTCAGGGGCATCGTCCTTGACCGGAAGACGGCGGTTCAGACGAAGCGTGACCGTCCCTCCGTACGCGACCTTGCCGTTCGTGAAGCGGCCCTTGTCGACGTACAAGAGGATCCCGCCAACCAGCGCATATCGTCCCGATTTGAGGTGATCCGGCGGCACCTTCGCCTTCGGCGATGCAGCACGAGTGGTGCTGGCCGCCGTCGTGTGCACCTGGCTTGCGCACCCCAGCACCGCGAGGCAGACGAAGCCGCTGAGGGTGGAACCGCGTCGCTGCATGGGCCAGCCTCCGATCGTGGAGACACCGCGGCGAGAACCCGGTGCATGGTCGTCTAACCGCGTCGTCGCGGCATTAGTCGCGCCGCAGCGGCCGACGCGCGGCGACCGAGCCCGCGGGAGCACCGGCTCCGCAGCCGAGAGCGGTCCTGCCGGGAGGCCCATTCGCACCCTGCGCTCTCCGTCGGGACCACGCATCTCAGCTGGGCGCTCCGCAATCCAGCCGGCGGCAGATGTCAGCGCGGAGCGACGATCCTCAGGAGCAGCGCTGCGATCTGACGATGCGTCGTCGGTTCGATGGTTCCCCACCGCATCGCGAGCCGCGAGCGATCGAGGGCGCGCACCTGGTCGACGAGCGCGAAGCTCGTCGAGCGCACCCCGCCCTCCGGCGGGTCGATCCGCACATGCAGCGGCGACCCTCTATCCCGTGTCGAGAGCGGTACGCAAAGGCAGAGCCGCCACCCGGCGGCGTTGAACGCGCCGCGGGAGATCACCACGACGGGCCGGGTTCCGGCCTGTTCGCGACCAGCGACCGAGTCCATGCGCGCAAGCCAGACATCGCCCTGCGCTGGGGTCGTCACGCGTCGTCGATCGGTGCTGAGAGGTCGGAGCGTTCCCACGCGCCGTCCTCCGCCTCGATCTCGCGGAGAAGATCCGGGTGATCGGTCCGCAAGATCGCATACGCCGCCGCGTGGCTCGCAAACAGCTCCTCGTCCTCGGCTCGGTCGACAAGGGTCCCGATCAAGTCTGGGGCGGACATCCCGCGCGCACCAGCCATGCGGTTGATGCGATCTCGCGTTTCGCGTCGAACTCTGATCGTCGTCGTCTCGGAACCCACGTCACATCTCCGTAGACGAAAGCGTAGCGCGTGGTCGCGTCCGTGCAGTGCGACGTCCGCTGCCAGACGTAGCGTTTGCGTCATGCCCTCCCGCAATGATCGCTGCCCGTGCGGCAGCTCGAACAAGTTCAAGCGCTGCTGTCTGCCGCGCATGGATGCTGTCGCTGGTGAGTTGCGCGACCGCGACGCGCTACTCGCGAAGTTGATCGACTGGGTCAAGGACGAGCATGAGCAGACGGTCGAGGACGCGTCCCGCGAGACGACGCTCGTGCGAATGCTCCGCGGGCGAACCGGCCGCAGCATGAGCTCGGCGTGGGCGTTGTGCGACTTCACGCCCGCCGACGGCGGCCCACCGCTGATGTCAAGGTTCGTCGCGTCCGCCGGACTCGACAGCGGGGAGCGCGAGATCGCGCGCGGCCTCGTCGAGGCGCGCCTCGATGCGTATCGCGTGGCCTGCGGCGCGGCCGGCGCGACGATCGAGCTGGTCTCGCTGACCGACGGCGCCCACGTTCACGTCTTCGCCGGAGATGGATTCCAACTGCTCGATGTCGGCGACACCCTCGTCGCCCGCATCGTCCGCGACACCAGCATCGCGAGCGTCTGGGGACTCTGTGCCAGGTTCGACGGCGAGCACGACCGGCGCTGGCGCGCGCGCATCGCCACTCTCCCGAGTGACCGCGCGCAGGCCGCTCTCGTCCTGCTCCACTTCCACCCCGACGACGTCGCCGAGCCGCTTCCCGACCACCGAGACCTGCACAGCGTGACCTGGCGCGTCGACGACGACGACGAGATCCTCGAAGCGCTCGAAGAGGACGGCGAGCTCGAATGCCTCGGAGAGCACATCCCGAGCGGATGGGCCTTCGCGTGGCTGGACGACCCGGATTGCGGTCATCTCGACCTCGGTGGCTGGGTCGACGGCGAGGAGATCGAAATCGCACGCCTCATCGTCCGCGAACGCGAGCTGACCGTGGTCAGCGCCGACGACGACGTGCTGGGCTCGCTCGTCGCCCACGTCGAGCGGTCGATGGGCGAGCTGATCGCGAGCCCGCCGCTGCGTCGCGCAGCCTGAGCCTGATCCCCTCGCGCACGTCAACCATTCGGAGAGTCGGCGCTCAACCGAGACCGACGCTGCGGGCCTCGCGGGACGCCGGTTCGAGGAGCGTCGTGCTTCGGTCCGAGCTACGCGATCGGCGGAATCGCGGGCGACATCGCCGCGTCCCTGGTTGCTGGTCATGCAGCTGCGGAAGCCGCCGACATAGGCTTCAGCCTTCGCATACTGTGGAGCACTCGTGGCAGATGGATCCAGCCCGTGCGCGATATAGCGCCGTTTGACGGTCCATGCGCCACACGCTCAGGACCAACGGAGCCAACGGGCAAGCCAGGCCGCGCCCGGGTCCTGGCCGCCCCCGCGGGCGCCAGGAACAGCCTGGATCCGGACGCGAACGCCAATCCCATTCTCTGGGGCCGGGGTTCGCGTGGCGAACATATGGCGGAGGGGGTGGGATTCGAACCCACGGTACGGGGGTTGCCCGCACAACGGTTTTCGAGACCGCCCGATTCAGCCACTCTCGCACCCCTCCGAGGCGCGCTGGCGCAGCGTCGAGGATAGGAGATCGAGGGTTGGCGGTGCGGCGCGGGGGCAGGGGAGGATCGAAGGCCCCAGTCCACACCAGACAAGGAGCACCGACCATGTCCGAGCGGACCAGCTACGCGAACGGCGTCCCGTCGTGGGTCGACCTCGCCTCGCCCGACGTGCAAGCGAGCGTCGGGTTCTACCGCGGGCTCTTCGGCTGGGACTACGCCACCGCCCCGGGCGCACCCGAGGAGACCGGCGGCTACGGCATGTTCTCGCTGCGCGGCAAGCTCGTCGACGGCGCCCCGGGGGGACACGCCGCCGTCAGCGGCGCGAGCCGAAGAACTGCTTCAGCAGCGCCGCGCACTCCGCCGCCAGCAACCCGCTCGCGACGACGGGGCGGTGGTTCAGGCGCGGCTCGGCGAGCACGTCGAGCACCGAGCCGGCGGCGCCGGCCTTCGGATCCGCCGTGCCGAAGACGACGCGCGGCACGCGCGCGAGCACGATCGCGCCGGCGCACATCGCGCACGGCTCGAGCGTCACGTACAGCACCGACTCGAGCACGCGCCACGTCCCGAGCGCGCGGCTGGCGGCGCGCAGCGCGAGCACCTCGGCGTGCGCGGTCGGGTCCTGGCGCAGCTCGCGCTCGTTGTGACCGGCCCCGATCACCTCCCCGTCGTGCACGACGACCGCTCCGATCGGCACGTCGTCGTGCGCCTGCGCCGCTTCCGCCTCGCGCAGCGCGAGCCGCATGAAGTACTCGTCGCGTGGAAAGAAGGTCGTGCTCATCGCCGCGCGCGCAACTATCGCAGCGGCGCCCGGTTGCTGAACTCGAAGACCGTCACGCACCCCCGCCGGACGCACGCGTATCGTGTCGCGATCGGTCACCACACGCGCGGAGCGCCACTCCGTCTCCGTCGCCGCCCGGCAGCACCACCATCCCCGCACCGTTGCGCTCACCCTCCCGCCCGTCGCATCCGCGCTCCGCGCTGACGGCAACGTGCGCGCTCGCGGCCGCGATCGCGCTCTCGTGGCCGGCGACCGGCGCCCACGCCGCCACCACGCCCGCCGCCACCCCGACCCGGCTCGTCCCGACCCGGCTCGTCGTGCGCTTCAAGCACCACGTCTCGGCGACCGCCCAGGCCGCGACGCTGCGCGCCGCCGGCGTCGCGCGCTCGGGTGACCGCGTCGGCGGCGCCGACGTCGTCACGCCGCGCGCCGGCGCATCGCCCGCCGCCGCGCTGCGTCGCCTCACCGCGCGCCCCCAGGTCGCCTGGGCCGAGCGCTCTCTCGTCGCGGGCGCCGCCTACGTGCCCAACGACACCGGCGTCGTCGCGGCGGATGGCCCGCTCGGCGGCTGGGAGGGCCTGCAGTGGGAGCTCGACGGCCCCTTCGGGATCAACGCGCCTCAGGCCTGGAGCGAGGCGAGCAAGGACGGCGGCAGCGGCGGCAAGGGCGTCACGGTCGCGATCCTCGACAGCGGTGTCGCCTATGCCGATCGCGGCCCCTACCGGCGCTCGCCCGACCTGCCGGCGTCGCGCTTCGTCCGCGGCTACGACTTCATCGACCACGACTCCTATCCCAACGACGAGTTCGGGCACGGGACGCTCGTCGCGAGCATCGTCGGCGCCGCCGCGAACAACGCCTACGGCACCGTCGGGGTCGCGTATCGCTCGACGCTGATGCCCGTGCGCGTGCTCGACGCGCAGGGCCGCAGCGACGCGGCCACGATCGCGAAGGGCCTGCGCTGGGCCGTCGCCCACGGCGCGGACGTCGTGAACATGTCGCTCGAGCTCTTCGACGCGCCGCCGCTGCCGCCGACCCCGCGCAGCGTGATGACCTCGAGGACCGTCCGCGCCGCGCTGCGCGTGGCGCGCTCCGCCGGCGTCGTCGTCGTGTCGGCCACCGGCAACAGCTTCGACCTGCGCGTGCCCGGCGAGAGCTACGACACGCTCGCGATCAACGTCGGCGGCACGACCGAGCACGGCTGCCTGGGCAACTACTCGAACCACGGTCCGGGCATGGACATCGTCGCGCCGGGCGGCGGCCCCGATGCCGCGCTGCCGGGCGATCCGAACTGCCACCCGAGCGCCCCGATGGGCCGCGACATCTCCGGGGTGAGCTTCGCGTCCAACGCCCCGGCGACGTTCGAGATCCTGCCCGGCTTCCGCGGCACGTCGTCGGCGGCGCCGCACGTCACCGGCGTCGTCGCGCTGATGCTCGCCTCGCACGTGCTCGGCGCGCACCCGACGCCGCGCGCCGTCGAGCAGCAGCTCGAGCGCACCGCCCGCGACCTCGGAAAGCCCGGGCACGACCGCTACTACGGCCACGGCCTGCTCGACGCGGCGGCGGCGCTGAAGCCGCCGGCCGCCGTCACACCGTCCGGATGATGAGCACCGAGCAGGGCGCGTGGTGGGAGATCTTGTTCGGCACCGAGCCCAGCAGGAAGCGCTTGGCACCGGTCATGCCCTTGTTGCCGACGACGATGAGGTCCGAGCCGCGCTCCTCGGCGACGTCGAGGATCGCGTCCGCCGGGTCGCCCTGACGGGCGAAGACCTCGACCTGCACCCCGGCCTCGCGCACCAGCGCGGCCGCGGCCTCGAGCGTCGCCTCGACGTCGGCGCGCGGGTTGATGATCCAGTGCAGGTCGCGCGGCACCGCGATCGACTCGCGCAGACGTGCGTCGGACACCGGCTCGTAGGCGCTGACGAGCTCGATCCGCGCGCCCACCGATCGCGCCAGCACCGTCGCCTGGCGCACCGCCTCGTTGGCGGTGTCCGAGCCGTCGATGCCCACGACGATCGAGTCGAACATCGCCGCGTCCGCGCTACGCGAGCTTCACGATCGCGATGACGATGGCGAACAGCACGAAGAACACGATCGCGGCCTGCGTCCAGATCCAGAACGGGGACATCAGCCGGCGAGCTTCGCGTCGATGTCGCTCGCGGCCTCGCGCGAGCTGCGGTTGAACGTCGCGGTCGCGGCGGCGATGCGGCGCCGCGCGCGCGCGAAGCTGCTCGGCGTCGAGCTCTTCACGGCCGCGACGAAGCGCGTCACGTCGTCGTGCCAGGTCACGAACACAGCGACGAACCGGCTGTGCTCGGCGCGGACCTTCGCGGGCACGTCGATGCGGCGCAGCGCGCTGATCGTGTCCGAGATCGAACCGGCGAAGCGATCGAGCGCGCGACGGTTCTCGCGCGCGGAGCTGCTGCGCTTCGCGTCGGCCTCCAGCCGGCGCTGGTTGGTCTGAAAGCGCGTCTGGGCTGCGGTGAGCTCACGGATATAGCGGTTGTCCTCGGTCTTGTCGCCACCGCACGCGGCCAGCGTCGCGGTGACGGCGAGCAGCGTGGCAAGGGACGCGATCCACGCGAGCCGGGCCATTGCGGTGAGACTAGTGGACCACCCGCGAACGTCGCACGCTCCCGGGCGGCGTGCTGGTGGACCGTCCGGCAGGTCACGCGGCTGCGGGCTTGGCGACCGATTGCGCGTCGGGCGGCAGGCCCGAGCCGCCGGGGCCGTCGCCGGCCCCCCCGACGACGACCCTGCGCTTGCGCTGCAGGAACGGCCGCTCGACGTAGCGGTAGGACAGCGCGGCGATCGCGGTCGTCAGCGGCAGGCCGATCGCGGTCATGATCGCGGCGCGGGTCGCGATCGAGTCCGCGCTGTGGCGCAGGGCGTGGTCGATCTCGAACAGCACCCAGATGTGCGCGAGATAGAAGGAGTACGAGCGCTCGCCCATCCACAGCATCACGCGGTTGGCGAACAGGCGCGGCGCGCCGCCGGTGCCGAGCTGCAGGACGACGAGCCCTCCGATCAGCGCGCCGGTGCACAGCGCGGCCATCAGCGAGCGCTGGCCGAGCGCGTGGTGGATCGGCGTCTGGCGCGGGTCGTAGTCGGTCTTCGCGTAGGCGATCGCCAGCAGCGCTGACAGCGCGAAGGCTGCCCACGCGATCGTGCGGGCGCGGCGTGCCCGGTCACGCAGGAACGGGACGAGCAGCGGCTCGGCGAGCGCGACCGCCACCCCCGGCATGAAGACGTACATGATCGCCGGCGGGCTCGTCAGCCAGGCGAAGAGGTACTTGTCGTGCGAGCGCGACGCGATGCTGAGGAGCATCAGCGCGCCGGCAGCGAGGATCGCGAACGCCGCGCGCTTGCGCGGGGTGCGCAGCCGCGGCGCGACGCGCATCGCCAGCCAGTAGGTGATCGGGATCACGATGTAGAAGCCGACCTCGGCGCCGATCGACCAGGCCGGGCCGATCGGGACCGCGGCGGGTCCGCCCGTCTGGCCCTGGACGAAGAGGAACTGGCCGAGGACCTGCAGCGCGCTGCTGGAGTTGTGCGCGCCGGCGCTCAGCGTGCCGTCGAGGCCGAAGCGCAGCAGCACGAGCACGGTGAAGAGGTAGAACGCGGGCACGACGCGCAGCACGCGATTTCGCACGTAGGAGCGCAGGCGCGGCGTGCGCGTCCCGAGGACGTAGGCGCGGGCGAACGGCCGCGCGATGAGGTAGCCCGAGAGCGCGAAGAACGCCGCCAGGCCGAGGTCGATGTGGCCGAGGATCGGTGCCGCCCAGCCGTAGGACTGCATGTTGTCGTTCGGCGCCGGGTCGGCGAGCAGGAACAGGTGCGTGAAGAAGACGAGCAGCATGCCCACGCCGCGCACGCCGTTGCCGGCGAGCAGCGTGCCGATCCCGACGTCCGGCGGCGGCAGCGGTGGCTGTGGCGGTCGCTGTTCGTCCATGCCCCGCGCGACGGTACCGGCCCGGCGCTCGGGTTGGCGCGCGCGTGGGAAAGCGGCGATCGGTGCGCTCTATCGTTGAGATCACCCAGACGACGCGAGGTCCCCGCATGCTGAACTTCCTCTCCAAGCACAAGACCGCGATGCCCGATCCCGAGAACGCGCTGCCCGGCCGCGACACGCCGATGCGCGTTCCGGACAAGCACTACGTGCTCGGCACCCCGCTGCGCGGACCGTTCCCCGAGGACACCGAGACCGCGATCTTCGGCGCCGGCTGCTTCTGGGGCGTCGAGAAGAGCTTCTGGAACACGCAGCCCGGCGTCTACACGACCGCGGTCGGCTACGCCGCGGGCATGACGCCGAACCCGACCTACGAGGAGGTCTGCAGCGCGCGGACCGGCCACAACGAGGTCGTGCTCGTCGTCTTTCGCCCGGCGGAGATCTCCTACGACGACCTGCTCAAGCAGTTCTGGGAGGGCCACGACCCGACGCAGGGCATGCGCCAGGGCAACGACGTCGGCACCCAGTACCGCTCGGGGATCTACACGACCTCCGACGCGCAGCAGGCCGCCGCGGAGGCGTCGCGCGATCGCTACCAGGAGGCGCTGACGGCCGCCGGCCGCGGCGAGATCTCGACCGAGATCGTGCCGGCGCCGGAGCTCTACTACGCCGAGGACTACCACCAGCAGTACCTCGCGAAGAACCCGCGCGGCTACTGCGGCGCGGGCGGGACGGGCGTCAGCTGCCCGATCGGGACGGGCGCGGTCGCGCCGCCGGCGAGCTGAGCGCAGCGGGGCGACCTGCGACGGCGCCGATCGCGGGGTGGGTGCGCGGCCGAGGACACGCCGCGCACCCGGATCGCTCGTCGAGCGGCACACCGATCTCGCGATCGGGACCGCCGACGAGCGGCGGTCAGGCGGCGACCTCGCGCCGCGTGACCCGCCAGACGCCGATCAGCAGCGGGAGCGCCATCCAGATCGCGAGCGCGGTGCCGGCGTGCGCCCACTGCGTCGAGCTCAGGACCTCCCTGTGCATCGGGCCGAGGGCGCGCGCCGTGTCGACCCACGGGGCGATGCCGGAGAAGACCGACAGCGAGACGACCGCCATCCAGGCGCTCGGCAGCGCGAACAGCGCGACGAGGGCGGGCGCGGAGGCGAGCAGGATCGCGCCGAACGCGACGGCGGTGACCATCCCGGCCATCAGGAAGACCGCCGACTGACCGATCAACGTCGCGACGTCCGCCCAGGTCCCGGCGACGCCCGGCGACGCGACGAGCACGCCGGCCGCGACGACGCCGACGCTCATGACGAGGATCGCGACCGCGAGGACGAGGCTCGCGAGGAGCTTGGCGCCGAGGACGCGCGAGCGCACCGGGACCAGCGCGAACGTGATCAGCCCGGTGCGCTGCGACCACTCCGAGGTCACGAGCAGGACGCCGGCGACCGGCAGCAGGACGGCCGCCGGCTGGATCGCGACGTCGAGGACGGCGGCGAACGTGTGGTCCGCCGCGTCGCCGACGACGCAGCGGACGATCGTGACCACGACGGTGAGCGCGAGGGTCGCGGCCTGCAGCCAGAAGCCGGCGCGGGTGTCGACGATCTTGCGCAGCTCGACGGCGACGAGCCGGCCGAGGCCGGGGCGGGCGTGGACGCCGGCGGCGTCCACGCGGATCGGTGCGGCGAGGGTCGTGGTGCTCATGTCGTTGCTCCTGCCAGCTCGGGGTGGGTGACGTCGGCCTGCGATGACGGTGTGGGTGTGCCGGAGGCGGTCAGCTCGAAGAAGAGGCGCTCGAGGCCTGCGTCCGTGGCCGGCGCGAGCCGGCGCAGCAGGACGCCGCCCGCCATCGCCACGCCGGCGACGACCTCCGGCTCGGCCTCGACGAGCCGACCGCCGCCGTCGGCGGGGTGCGTCGTCAGGCCCGCGCGAAGCAGCGCCGCATCCAGGCCGGCGAGGTCGTACGCCTCGACGATCGTCCCGGACTCGGTGAGCAGCTCGGCGCGGGTGCCCTGTGCCTGGATCCGCCCGCCGCCGATGATCATCATCCGGTCGGCGACGGCCTCGACCTCGGCCAGCAGGTGCGAGGACAGCAGCACGGTGCCGCCGCGATCGGCGAAGCCGCGCAGCAGCCCGCGCATCCAGCGCATGCCCTCCGGATCGAGGCCGTTGGCGGGCTCGTCGAGGATCAGGACCTCGGGGTCGCCGAGCAGCGCGTGCGCGAAGCCGAGACGCTGGCGCATGCCGAGCGAGTATCTGCCGACCCGCCGCCGGGCCGCCGTCTCGTCGAGGCCGACGAGCTCGAGCAGCTCGCCGACGCGCCGCGCCGGCACGCCCATCGTCTGGGCGGAGACGGCGAGCGCCTCGCGGCCGCGGCGCCCGGCGTGCTGCGCCGACGCGTCGAGCAGGATGCCGACGCGTCGGCCGGGGTTCGGCAGCTCGCGGTAGCGACCACCGAGGATGTGCGCGTGACCGCCGTCGGGCTCGCAGAGGCCGACGAGCATCCGCATCGTGGTGGTCTTGCCGGCGCCGTTGGGGCCGAGGAAGCCCGTGACGGTGCCCGGCTCGCAGCGAAACGTGACGTCCGAGACGACGGTGCGCCCGCCGAGCTGCTTGGTGAGTGCTTGGGTTTGGATCATGTCGGCAGACTCGCGGCGGGCGGTCGTGCGCACCACGGTCCGCGGGCTACGCTCGCCGGGCCATTCGGCATGGTCAAGCAACGACTTTGGTAGGGGGTCGCTGTTGCGGCGGTCGCCTAGCCTTGCTCGCACGCGATGGCACACCGGGCGACAGGACGCTTCACCGCAGAGCTGTCCGGCCGGATGCGCTCGGCACTGCCCGGCGTGACGCTCGACGCACCCGACGAGGAGCGCGGCCGCCGCGACCGCATCGTCGATGCCGTGATCTACCTGCTCGCGTTCGCGATCGGCGCCGCCGGCTTCGTCGATGCCTGGGAGCAGCATCCGCCGTGGCTGCGCGCCCCGGCGATCGTCATCGGGATGGCGACGGTCGTTGCGCTGCGCTGGCGGCGCTCGCATCCGGGCGCGGTCGGGATCGGCATCGGGGTGATCGCGCTCGTGATCCTCCCGGCCTCCGGCGCGATCCTCGCCGCGGGCTTCAACGCGGCGATCCGCGCGCGCGGCCGCGATCTCGCCGTGATCGTCGGCCTGCTCGTCGCGTGGGGCTTCGGCAACCCGCTGCTCTACCCACCGCGCGCCGGCGCGCCGGCCGGCGGCGCCTATTGGGCCGACGCCGCGGCCAGCCTGCTGATGGCCGCCGTCGTGATCGGCTGGGGGCTGTTCGTGCGCGCGCGGCGCGAGCTCGTGCGATCGCTGCGCGACCAGGCCGACCGCGCCGGCGACGAGGCGCGCGCGGCCGAGCGGCGGCGGATCGCGCGCGAGATGCACGACGTGCTCGCCCACCGCCTGTCGCTGCTCTCCGTCCACGCGGGCGCGCTCGAGTTCCATCCAGATGCCCCGCCCGAGGAGGTCGCCGAGGCGGCGGGCGTGATCCGCGAGAGCGCTCGCGCCGCGCTGCACGAGCTGCGCGGCGTGATCGGCGTGCTGCGCGAGGACGGCGGCGAGGGTCCGACGGCACCGCCGCAGCCGACGCTCGCCGACCTCGCAGCCCTCGTCGAGGAGTCCCGGGCGGCCGGGATGCGCGTCACGATGTCGGTCGAGCTGGGCGAGGCGCCGGCGCCCGCCGCGGTCGGCCGCACCGCGTACCGGATCGCGCAGGAGGGGCTGACGAACGCCCGCAAGCACGCGCCGGGGGCGGCCGTGACGCTCACGGTCCGCGCGCCCGACGGCGGCCTGCGGGTCGAGGTCCGCAGCCTCGCTCCGGTGGCCGTCGCGGCTCCCGGGTCCGTGCTGCCGGGCGCCGGGACCGGCCTGATCGGGCTGCGCGAGCGCGTCTCGCTCGCGGGCGGCGAGCTCGAGCACGGCGTCGATCCGGACGGCGCGTTCGTGCTGCGCGCCCGCCTGCCGCGATGATCCGCGTCCTGCTCGTCGACGACGACGCGCTCGTGCGCTCCGGCCTGCGGATCATGCTCGCCGGCGCCGCGAGCCTGACGGTGGTCGGGGAGGCCGCCGACGGGCGAGAGGTGCTCGGCGCCGTCGACCTGCACCGGCCCGACGTCGTCCTGATGGACATCCGCATGCCGCAGCTCGACGGCATCGCGGCCACTCGGCTGCTCGTCGCGCAACCCGATCCGCCCGCCGTCGTCGTCCTCACCACGTTCGATGCCGACGAGCTCGTCCTGCGCGCGCTGCAGGCCGGCGCGTCCGGCTTCCTGCTGAAGGACACCCCGCCGGCGGAGATCGTCCGGGCGATCGAGCTCGTCCACGCGGGCGACGGCATGCTCTCGCCGGCCGTCACCCGCCGGCTCATCTCGCTGGTGGCCGGCGACGGCGACGCGGGCGCGCGCACCGATGACGCGCGCGATCGCATGGCCACGCTGAGCCCGCGCGAGCGCGACGTCGCGCTCGCCGTCGGCCGCGGGCACGCCAACGCCGAGATCGCCTCCACGCTGCATCTCTCGGTCGCGACGGTCAAGGCCCACGTCTCCCGCCTGCTCGACAAGCTCGACGTGGACAACCGCGTGCAGATCGCCCTGCTCGTGCAGCACGCGAGCGGGCGGTAGGTCGGAGCCGCCCGGGACGTAGCGCTTTGGTGCCTGCCGGCTGGATGCGCCGTCGCGCGAGGCGATCCCTTTTGCGCGCGTCCCGCGTTCGCTAACGACCGCCGGCGGCTCCCGACGTGCGGCGGACGTCGGCGCGGAAGAGGAAGTGCTGCTGGCCGCCGGGGTCGCGATGCATCGAGATCGTGCCCGCGATCGGGACGAGCAGGCCGCGCTTGTGCATGTAGATCGTCTCGATCTCCGCGCTCTGGATCTCGCCGGAGCGCAGCTTGCGGGCGATCTCCTGGTGGGCCTCGAGGTTGTCGCGGTCGATGATCGACGGCCAGCGCGCGTGGTGCAGCTCCTCCTCGTGGCTTCCGAGCAGCGAGCAGAACGCGTCGTCGAGACGCTTGAACGTGCCGTCGAGGCCGATCAGCGCGGCTGCGATGCCGGGCTGCGAGGGCGGCAGCTCGGGTCTGGCGGCCGGCTGGGCAGGCTCGGTCGGTGGGGGCCGGTGCACGGCGGAGGGCGTCGGCGTCGGTGTCGGCGTCGTCGGCGGCGCCCACGGCGTGGGGGCAGGCGGCGGTCCGAACTGCGCCGGCCGGGCGTGCTCCGCAGGGGCGCCGCGCGCGGGCAGATCGAAGGAGAACTCCGCCCGGATCGCCTCGACGGTGGCACGGGCGCGGTCGGCGTCGGCACGCAGCTGCTCGGAGCGCCGGCGCTCCTGCTCGTGCTCGGCGCGGGCCTGGTCGGCGTCCGTGCGGGCGCTCGCCAGCTCGCCGCGGACGCTCTCGAGCCGATGGCGCAGCTGCTCGATCTCGTCACGCGCGGTCGCGAGCTGGTCGCCGTGGGCGGAGAGCTGGGCGGTCGTCCCCGACAGCCGATCGTCGCGCTCGCGCAGCTGCGCCTGCGCACCCGCCAGGGACGCCTCGCGCTCGCGGAGCTGCGCCTGCGCACCCGCCAGGGACGCCTCACGCTCGCGGAGCTGCGCCTGCGCACCCGCCAGGGACGCCTCACGCTCGCGGAGCTGCGCCTGCGCACCCGCCAGGGACGCCTCGCGCTCGCGGACCTCGTCGGCCGTGCGCGCCAGCTGCTCGCGGACGCCGTCGAGCTCCGCGGCGCGCGTCGCGGCCTCGGCGCGTGCGGCCCCGAGGTCGCGGTCGCGACGCTCGATCTCCGCGCGAGCGTCGCGCAGGTCGTCGTCGCGCCCTGCGATCTCGCCCCGCGCAGTCTCACCTTCGGCCGCGCGGCGCTGGACGTCCTCGCGCGCAGACGCGAGCTCGGCCTCGCCCTGCTCGATCTCGCGGCGCGCGGCGGTCAGCTCGTCGTCGCGCACCGCGAGCTGCGCGCGGGTCTGCATCAGGTCGCCGTCCTGCGCGTCGAGCGCCGAGCGCAGCTGCGCGAGCTCGGCCGAGTGCGACGCGACCTCCGCACGCGAGCCGGCCAGCTCGGTCGAACGGGCCTGCAGCTCGGCACGTGCGGCCTCGAGCTCGGCCGGCGCGACGCGCGGCTCGTGGCGCAGGGCCTCGAGCTCGCGGCGGTTCGCCTCGAGCGCGCCGCGGACGCTGTCGAGCTCGCCGCGGACGGCGGCCAGCGCGCCGCGCGTCAGCGCATGCTCGCCGCGCGCGGCCTGCGCCTCCTCGCGCGCCCCGCGCAGCTCGGCGCGGGCGGCGTCGGCCTCGAGCTGCGCGGCCTCGAGCTCCTCGCGCAGCGCCGCCATCTCGGCATCCGCCGTCAGGCTCGACGCGTGCTCGGCGTGGATCGAGTCGCGCAACGCGTGCAGCTCGGCGCGCACGCGATCGCTCTCGGCCCGTGCCGCGACGAGGTCGGCCTCCGCGGCGACCGTCGCGGCGTGCGCCTCGTCACGCTCCGCACCCGTCGCGGCCTCCGCCACGGCAGCCTGCTCGCTCACGGCCTCGACCGCAGCGCGCGCCGTGTCGAGCCCAGCCTCCGCGGCCTCCGCCGCGGCGCGGGCCTCGTCGCGCTCGGCCGTGAGCTGCCGGACCCTGCCATCGCCTGTCTCGCGAGACGCGGCGACCTCGGACTCCGCGGCCGCGCGTCGCTGTACCTCGACATCGCGCTCGGCTTGCACGGCAGCGAGCCGGGCGAGCGCGTCGGCGAGCGCGGCCTCCTCGACGTCGAGCCGCGTCAGCGTCCGCGCACGCTCGGCCTCCTCGGCGTCGAGGCGCTCGAGCACCGCCGCACGCTCGGCCTGCTCCGCTGCCAGAAGAACGAGCGCCTCCGCGCGTGCGGCCTGCTCGCGCTCCAGACAGTCGACTGCCTCCGCACGTCCCGCCTGCTCGGCCTCGAGCCGCTCGACCGCCTCCGCGAGCTGCGCGGTCGCGCGGTCGCGCTCGGCGACGCGCTCGGCCTGCTGCACCGCGAGCTGCGCGAGCGCCTGCTGACGGGCCGACTCGGCGGTCCGCAGCTGCCCGGCGACGCGCTCGCGGTCGCCGTCGCGATCGGTCTGCGCCGCCGTCAGGCGCATCATCGTGCGCTCGCGCTCCGCCTCGCGCTCGGCGTGCATGGCCGCAAGCTGCCCCGCCAGCCGCGAGCCCTCCGCGCGCGCCGCCACGAGCTCGCTCGCCGCCTCCTCGGCCGTGGCCTGCGCCGACGCGAGCTCGGCGAGGATCTCGTCGCGGTCCAATCCGCGCTCGCCCTCGATCACCGCGAGGCGCGTCAGGGCGCGCTCGCGTTCGGCGTGGGCGTCGGACGCCTCCTGCTCGGCCTCCTGCAGGCGCGCGCGCAGCAGGTGGGCGCGGTGGACGAGGTCCTCGAGACCGCCCTCGTCCGACGACAGGTCGGCGTCGAGTCCGAGCTCGGCGCGGCGCGCCGAGTCCTTCGCCTCGCGCGCGGCCGTGCGCTGCTCGTCCATGCGCCGGCCGACGTCCTCGCGCGTGAGCGGCGGCGCATCGGCGTCGCGCACGACGATCAGGATCCCCGCGAGGCGAGCGCCGGGCTCGGGCTGCGCACCCGTCACGCAGACGCTCTGCACCGCGTCCAGCGCACGCTCGTGGCGCAGGCGCAGCTCCTCGGGCTGCCACGAGTCGGCGTCGCGCGAGCCGAGCTCGCTGAGCAGCGACGTGAACTCCCAGCCGAGCGCGAGCGGAACCGAGACGACGAAGAGCTGCAGCGATCGCGTCGACCCGTCGGCGGCGGTCGTGCGGAACACGCGCTCGGCGTCGTCGCGGCGGCCGTGCAGCGCGCGCTCGAACGCGTCGCGCTGCTCCGCGCCGTCGCAGGAGGCGAGGACCTCGGCGACGGGCCGGCCGGCGAGGTCCTCGACCGAGGCCCCGAGCAGCGCGGCGACGCCGGCGCCGCACTCGGCGACGACGCCGTCGGGGGTGCTGAGTACGTAGCCGCCGTCGGCGAGTCCCAGCAGCACCTGCTCGATGTCGTGGTCGGTGGGCACGGGCGTCGTCAGCCACTCGCCCTCGAAGGTCATGGGTCCCCTATCGGTCCGCGCGGCGCCCGAGGTTGAGCGCCGGACGGCATCGATGCCGGAAACGTCCAGCCGCGGTGGACGCGGCGCGGTCGCGCACCGGCGCGACGCGGCTACGCTGGTCAGCCTCGTGTCCCGCCCGGCACCCGCCAGCCCGCAGCAGCTCCGGCGCTCGACCCGGCCGCTGCCGCGCGTCGGGATGCGCGCCGCGATCGTGCATCTCGGCGTGACGACGCCGGCGGTCGTCGAGGCGGTGCTCGACGGTGGGCGCACGGTCGTCGCGGGCGGCGAGACCTTCGAGCTGTCGCGGCTGACGGCGCACTTCGTCCGCGCCGGCGACCCGTACTACGGCGTGCGGCTCGCGCTGTCGCCCGGCGACTGACGAGAGCGCCGGCGGCGCGCGGCCGAGCTGCCGGTCGCCAAGGCCAGCGCGCGTGGCGGATTTGCAGCGCAGGGCGCGGCATAGGCGCCACGCACCCGCCGGGCCGCCGAAGCCGCGACCGGACAGCGGGCCGCGGAGTGCCGGAGGTCGTGGCGGATTTGCAGCGCAGGGCGCGGCAACGGCGCCACGCACCCGCGGGTCGCGAAGGGGCCGGAGTCCTCGGGCCGGGCGCGGGGCCGCAGAGGCCGAGGGTCGTGGCGGATTTGCAGCGCAGGGCGCGGCAACGGCGCCACGACCCGCGCGCCCCGGCCCGCCCCACTGCCCGCGCGTGCCGGCCTGCCCCACCACCCGCCCGAGCCGGCCCGGCCCCACCACCCGCGCGTGCCGGCCCGCCCCACCACCCTCCCGTGCCCGCCCGCCCCACCACCCGCGCGTGCCCGCCCTGGACCACCACCCGCCCGTCGGGCCAGCCTGCCTCAGGGTGCGGCGGGCGCCGGCGGGGGCGCGTCCGGGGCAGGATCCCGCCGCTCCGCCGCGACGGCCTTGCGCAGCGACGCGTCGAACGCGATCGGCTCGATGTCGAACAGCGCGGCGCCGCTGCGATCCGTGACGACGGTCTCCGTCGACAGCCCCTCGATCAGCGGGCGCGCGACCTGCGTGTCGACCGGCGTCACGAGTCCGATCCACAGCGACGACAGCCACGGCGTGATGAACGGCACGGGCAGCTTCGGCCGCGGGCGCCTGCCGAGCGCGAGCGCCATCCGGTCGAGCATCTCGCCATAGGGCAGCACGTCGGGGCTGCCGATCTGGATCTCGCGACCGGCCGACGCGGGGACCTGCGGCGCGGCGGCGAGGTACGCGACGACGTCGTCGACGTCGACCGGCTGCGTCGGCGTCGACAGCCAGCGCGGCGCGATCATGAACGGCAGCCGAGCCACGAGGTGGCGCAGCGTGCGATAGGACTCGCTGCCCGGCCCGACGACCATCCCGGCGCGGAAGTACGTCAGCGGCGGGCCGTGCTCGCGCAGCGCGACGGCCGTCGCGCCGCGGCTGCGCAGGTGCTTGGACCCGGGCTCGTCGCCGAGTCCACCGAGGTACACGACGCGGCCCACGCCCTCGGCCAGGCACATCCGCGCGAACGCCTCGGCCGCGCGCAGCTCGCGCGCCTCGAAGTCTCCCTCGCCGCCGCCGCGACCCATCGAGTGGACGAGGTAGTAGGCGACGTCGACGTCCTCGCCGGCGCCGGCGAGCGAGCCGGCGTCGAGGACGTCGCCCTCGAACAGCTCGAGCGCGTCGACCGGCAAGCCGCGCGTGCGTCCCGCGTCGCGCACGAGCGCCCGGACCTGCACCCCCTCGCGCACCAACCGCTCGCAGAGAACCTGTCCGATGAAGCCGGTCGCTCCAGCGACGAGGGCACGCACTCGTGCGGGTATACCCGCAGGGCGCTCGCGCACCGGGAATGTCTCACCCCGTCGCTCCCGGCCCGACGGGACGTCCCGATCGAGTCCCGTAGGCTGCCGCGCTCGAGACCGCGGTCCACCACCTGGTCGAGGCCGACGCGCGCGCGTCCGCGCGGTGAGCCGCCGGGCGGCGGCCGATGCGCTTCGCCGCCACAGACCACCACCGGGGAAACCCGCAACGCCGTCGCGGGCGCCAGCGGATGACACGCGCCGCGCGAGGACCTACCGTCACCCGGTGTGGACACCGTCATCGAGACCGACCGGCTGACGAAGACCTACCGCGGGGCGCGCGGCATCGACGACGTCTCGCTCAGCGTGCAGCGCGGTGAGGTGTTCGGCTTCCTGGGACCCAACGGCGCCGGCAAGACGACCACGGTCCGGACGCTGCTCGACCTGCTGCACCCGACCAGCGGCAGCGCCAGCCTGTTCGGCCTCGACAGCCGCCGCGACAGCCGCGCGATCCGCGCGCGGCTCGGGAACCTGCCCGGCGAGTTCGCGTGCGACCCGCGCCGCAGCGGCCGCGAGCTGCTGACCTTCCTCGCCGCGCTGCGCGGCCTACCCGGACTCGGCAGGGCAGCCGAGCTGGCGGAGCGGTTCTCGGCCGACCTCGACCGGCCGACGGGCGAGCTGTCGCGCGGCAACCGCCAGAAGATCGGCCTCGTCCAGGCGCTCTTCCACGCGCCTGAGCTGCTGATCCTCGACGAGCCGACCGGCGGCCTGGACCCGCTCATGCAGGAGCAGTTCCACGAGGTCGTCGCCGAGGAGCGCGAGCGCGGCGCGACCGTCCTGCTCTCCTCCCACGACCTCGACGAGGTGCAGCGCCTGTGCGACCGCGTCGCGATCATCCGTGACGGGCGGCTGATCGCCGTCGAGCATATCGCCGAGCTGACGCGACGGCGCTACCGCCACGTCAGCGTCGAGCTCGCGCAGGCGATCGACGCGGACGAGCTGCGCGCGCTGCCCGGCGTGCGCGACGTCGAGCTCGACGGCGGCCGCAAGGCGCGCTTCGGCGTCGCCGCGGCCGAGCTCGACGGCGTCGTCAAGGCGCTCGCCCGCCACACCGTGGTGGACCTCGAGCTCGAGCATCCGAGCCTCGAGGAGATCTTCCTCACGTACTACGCGCCGGCGGAGCGCGACTCGTGAGCGTCGCGGCGCCGGTACGAGCCCGGGCGAGCGTCCCGGCACCGCGCGCGCCGCGCGTGCTGCGAGCGGTCGTGCGCCGCGGGCTGCTCGACAATCGCCGCGCCGCGCTGGTCTGGGGCGGCCCGCTCGGCGTCATGGGTGCGCTCGTCCTCGCGCTGTACCCCTCGATCCGCCGCGCGTTCGCGGGTTCGATCCAGGGCTTCCCGGACGGTCTCAAGCAGGCGTTCGGCATCACCGACTTCGCCACGGTCGAGCAGTACCTCAACGCCGAGATGTTCAGCCTCTTCCTGCCGCTCGCCGCGGCGTACGTCGCGATGCGCTGCGTCGCCTCCGCGATCGCGGGGGCCGAGGAGCACGGCGACCTGGACTGCGTGCTCGCGACCCCGCTCGCGCGGCGCACCCTCGTCGCCGGCGCGTTCGCGACCGCCGCGATCACGGTCGCCGGCGTGCTGCTCGTCGCGGGCGCGCTGACCGAGGCCGGCGGTCTGCTCGTCGGCGAGACGGTCGCGGTCGGCCGCCTCGGCGCGGCGCTCGCGGGCGTCTGGGCGCTCGCGCTGTTCTTCGCCGGGGTCGCGACGCTCGCGGCCGGCCTGCTGCACCGCGCGGCCACCGTGCTCGGAACGGGTGCCGGCCTGCTCGCCGCGATGTACCTCGTCGACGTGCTCGGCAAGCTCGCCGGCGGCCTCGGCTGGCTGCGCGCGATATCGGCGTTTCGCTGGTACGGCACGCCGCTCGAGGACGGGCTCGACGTCCCCGGACTCGTCCTGCTCGTCGTCGCCGCGGCGCTGCTCGCAGCCGCCGGCGCGGCCTGCTACGAGCGCCGCGACATCGCCTGAGCGACCGGGTCGCGCGGGTCAGGTGACCAGGCGCACGGCGCACGCCCCGAGCACGCGCGCCGTCTGACGCGCGATCACGATCTCCTCGCCGGCCGGCACGAGCAGCACCGCGACCCGCGATCCGGCGGCATGCAGCCGCTCGTCGTGGCGGACGTTGCCGACGACGTCCAGCGTGACGCCGAGCGCCACGAGGCGCGAGCAGATCGCGCTGCGCAGCAGCGACGAGTGCTCGCCGACGCCGGCCGTGAAGACGAGTGCGTCCAGGCCCCGCAACGACGTCGTCATCGCGGCGACGGCGCCGCTGACGCCGCGCACGAACACGTCGAGCGCCAGCTGCGCGCGCGGGTCGCCGTCCAGTGCGGCGCGCTGGACCTCGTGCATGCCCGCGATCCCCGAGATGCCCAGCAGGCCGCAGCGATGCTCGAGCGCGTCGTCGAGCTCGTCGCGCTCGATCCCGCACGCCAGCAGATGCAGCAGCAGGCCGGGATCCAGCGAGCCGGGGCGCGTGGCCATCGGCACGCCGTCCAGCGGCGTGAAGCCCATCGTCGTGTCGACCGAGCGTCCGCCGAGCACGGCGTTGACCGAGCAGCCGCTGCCGAGGTGGCAGACGACGAGCCGGCGGCTGCGCTCGGCGCCGAGCGCGCGGACGGCGCGCTCGTGACACCAGGCGACGTTGAGGCCGTGGAAGCCGTAGCGCCGCAGGCCGTAGCGCTCGCTCCACGCGCGCGGAACGGCGTACGTGGTCGCCGCCTCCGGCATCGTGCGATGAAACGCCGTGTCGAAGCACGCGACCTGCGCCAGCGCGGGCAGCGCCGCCGCGGCCGCGGCGATCCCCTCGAGCGCGGCGCGCGTGTGCAGCGGCGCGAGCGGCTCGAGCTCGGCGATCGCGGTACGCGCGTCGCCGTCCAGGCGCACGGGGCCGTCGAAGCGATCGCCGCCGTGCACGACCCGATGCCCGATAGCCTCGGCCTCGCCGCCCGCGCCGGCGAATGCCGCGCGCAGCGCCGCGGCGTGGCGCCCCGCGCTGGCCCCGGGCTCCCAACGCTCCTCGCCGCGGCTCAGGACGCTGTCGTCGTCGGACTCGACGAGCGCGTGCTTGAGGCTGCTGGAGCCCGCGTTGATGACGAGGACGCGCATCGCGCCGCTCTACCCCTGCTCCGGCCAGGTCCAGTCGCGCACCTCGGGCATGTCCTCGAAGTGCTCGCGGATGTAGGCGTGGTGGCGCACGAGCATCGCCTCGCAGTGGCGCTCGAGCGCGAGTGCGCCGGGCGCGATCCGGCGCGCGCGGCGCAGCGCGTTGAGCACGAGGTGGTAGCGGCTGCACTCGTTCAGCACGACCATGTCGAACGGCGTCGTCGTCGTGCCCTGCTCGCTGTAGCCGTGGACGTGGAAGCGGCCCGCGGCGGGGCGCCCGTGCAGCAACTGGTGCAGCGCGCGGGCGTAGCCGTGGAACGCGCAGACGACCTCGGTGTCCTCGCCGAAGAGCTCGTCGAAGCGGTCGCGGCTCATGCCGTGCGGATGCGAATGCGCCGGCGCGAGCGACATCAGGTCGACGACGTTGACGACGCGAAAGCGCAGCTCCGGGACGTGCTCGCGCAGCAGCGCCGCCGCGGCGATCGTCTCCTGGGTCGGGACGTCGCCGATACAGGCCAGCACGACATCGGCCTCCTCGTGGCCGGCCGCGTTGCCCGCCCAGACCCACTCGCCGGCGCCGCGCGCGCAGTGGTCGCGCGCGGCCTCGACATCGAGGTACTGCAGCTCGGGCTGCTTGTCGATCACCACGAGGTTCACGTAGTCGCGGCTGCGCAGGCAGTGATCGGCGGTCCACAGCAGGCAGTTGGCGTCCGGCGGCAGGTAGACGCGCACGACTCCGCCGTTCATCGAGATCATCGTGTCGATGAGGCCCGGGCCCTGATGGCTGAAGCCGTTGTTGTCGTTGCGCCAGCACGTCGAGGTCAGCAGCACGTTCAGCGAGGCGACGGGCGCGCGCCACGCCAGCTCGCGCCCGTGCTGCAGCCACTTCGCGTGCTGGATCGCCATCGACGCCGACACCATTGCGAACGCCTCGTAGGTCGCGAACAGGCCGTGGCGGCCGGTCAGCAGGTAGCCCTCCAGCCAGCCCTCGCAGCTGTGCTCGGACAGCACCTCCATGACGCGCCCGTGCGGCGAGACGTGGTCGTCGGCGGCGTGCGCGTCGCGCAGCATGCGATCCTCGACCTCGAACACCGGGCCGAGGCGGTTGGAGTTCGTCTCGTCGGGACAGAAGAGGCGGAAGCTGTCCGGGTTGCGGACGTAGAGGTCGCGCAGCAGCTCGCCGAGCCGCCGCGTGGACTCGGCGCGCTCGGCCGCGGGCCGCGTCACCTCCAACGCATAGGCACGCGGATCGGGAAGGTCGAGCGGCTCGAGCACGCGACCGCCGTTCGCGTGCGGGAGCGCACCCATCCGCAGGTCGCCGTCGGGGGCGAGCGCGGCGAGCGCGGGGACGAGCGTGCCCGCGCCGTCGAAGCGCTCCTGCGGCCGGTAGCTGCGCAGCCAGCGCTCGAGCTGGGCGAGGTGCGCGGGGTTCTCGCGCACGCCGGGCAGCGGCACCTGATGCGAGCGAAAGGTCCCCTCGACGGGGACGCCGTCGACCTCGCGCGGCCCGGTCCAGCCCTTCGGCGTGCGCAGCACGATCGCCGGCCAGCGGGGGGTCCCGCGATCCTCCGCACCGCCCTCGCGCGCGGCGCGCTGGATCGCGCGGATCTCGGCGTGGGCCGTGTCGAGGGCCGCCGCGAAGTCGCGGTGCACCTCGCGCGGGTCGTCGCCCGCGACGACGCGCGGCGCGTACCCGTGGCCGTGCAGCAGGGCGAGCACGTCGTCCTCGGGCGCGCGGCCGAGCACCGTCGGGCCGGAGATCTTGTACTCGTTGAGATGCAGGATCGGCAGCACGGCGCCGTCGCGCGCGGGATCCAGGAAGCGGATCCCCTTCCACGAGCCCTCCAGCGGCGCCGTCTCCGCCTCGCCGTCGCCGACGACGCAGGCGACGAGCAGGCTCGGGTTGTCGAACGCCGCCCCGAAGGCGTGGACGAGCGCGTAGCCGAGCTCGCCGCCCTCGTGGATCGAGCCGGGCGTCGGCACGCTGACGTGGCTCGGGATGCCGCCCGGCGTCGAGAACTGGCGCACGAGCGCGAGCAGCCCGGCCTCGTCGGCTGCGACGTGCGGATAGACCTCGGAGTAGGTCCCCTCGAGGTAGACGTTCGCGACGATCGCGGGGCCGCCGTGGCCGGGACCGGCGACGTACAGCACCTGCTGGCCCGTGCGCCTGATCAGCCGGTTGAGCTGCGCGTAGACGAGGTTCAGTCCCGGCGACGTGCCCCAGTGGCCGAGCAGCCGCGGCTTGATGTGCTCCGCGCGCAGCGGCTCGCGCAGCAGCGGGTTCTCGCGCAGGTAGATCTGCGCGACCGTCAGGTAGTTCGCCGCCTCCCAGTAGGCGAGCAGGCCGTCGAGCTCGGCGTCGTCGAGCGGCTGTGCGCCCGGCGTGGCCGCGATGGCGCCCGCGGCGCTCATGCGTGCGCCGCCACGCCATGGACGTGGCTGTGCCGGCGCGCGCTGAGCGCGGTCGACGGGACGATCAGCACGGCGCGATCGGCGTGCTGGACGACGGCGTGCGAGACGCTGCCGAGCAGCCATGCCTTGACGTTGCCGTGCCCGCGCGTGCCCATCACGATGACGCCGGCGTCGATCTCCGCGGCGACGGCAAGGATCGTGCTCGCGATGTCGCCCGTGCGACTCTCGACCCGCGCCCCCGCGACGAGGCCCGCCGCCGACGCGCGCTCGGCGCCCGCGAGCGCGGTCGCCGATGCCTGGTCGCGCGTCGTCGCGTCGATGCTGTCGCAGTCGGCGAGCCCGTAGCCGCTCGTCATCCCGTAGCCCATGCCCATCGCCCCGCCGTTGCGCGCCATCGCGTCGATGAACGGCTCCCAGACGGTGAGCACGAGGGTCTCGGCGCCCGGCATGAGCCGGGCGGCGCGGTCGATCGCGGCGTCGGCGTCGGCGGATCCGTCGCAGGAGATGAGGATCATCGTGTGCTCCCGACGAGGTCGCCGTTGGTGGGGGGCGAGCCGGCCGCCGGCCCGGCCTTCGCGAGCTGCGGCGGGGTGGCGTCCGGCACGCGCGGCAGGCCGCCCGCGGCGTTGACCTCGCGACTGAGGAACGCGCCGAGCTCCTGGATCGTGCTCATCAGCGGGGCGGGGAACACGATCGTCGAGTTCTTGTCGACGCCGATCTCGACCATCGTCTGGAGGTTGCGCAGCTGCAGCGCGAGCGGGTGATCCATCATCACGTCGGACGCGCGACCGAGCTCGCCCGCGGCCAGCGCCTCGCCCTCCGCGGCGATGATCTTCGCGCGCTTCTCGCGCTCCGCCTCGGCCTGGCGCGCCATCGCGCGCTGCATGCTCTCGGGCAGCTGGATGTCCTTGAGCTCGACGACCGTGACCTTGACGCCCCAGTCCTCCGTCTGCACGTCGAGGATCTCGCGGATGTTCGAGTTGATCTCGTCGGTCTCCGACAGCGTCTCGTCGAGCGTGTGGCGGCCGACGACCGCCCGCAGCGTCGTCTGCGCGATCTGGTCGATCGCGGCGTTGACGTTCTCGATCGCGACGACCGAGCGGATCGCGTCGTCGACGCGGAAGTAGGCGACCGCGGAGACGTCCACGCTGACGTTGTCGCGGGTGATGATCCCCTGCGACTGGATCGGCATCGTGACGATCCGCAGCGACACGCGGTGGACGTGGTCGATCAGCGGGACGATGAAGATGAGGCCCGGCCCGCGGGCGTCGTCCCGGACGCGCCCGAGGCGAAACTGCACCCCGCGCTCGTACTGCTTGAGGACCCGGACGCTGGCGGCGAGCATCAGCAAGCCGAGCGCGACGATCACATAGACGACGATCATGTCCGTTCTCCTGTCGTGTTCCTGGAACTGCGTCGCTCTGGATCCTCCGCCGGCACCGGCCGCGCGCCATCGGCTGATCTGCGCAGGTCCGGCGCGGCAAAGTACGGAGAACGGGACTTCGCGCCGGCGGGGACGGGACCCGACGCCCGCACTTGGTGGAGACGGACGCGCAGTTCCCGGACCCGGTCGATGGCCGCCCCAGCGCTGTGCCCGGAACGACGGCCGCATCGTCCTCTACCCGGCGGCGCCGTATCGGTCACGGCCTCAGCGGCCCGAGGTCCAGAGCTGGCGCGCTCAGGACCGCCATCCGCGCAGCGCTCGAATCTGCCCAGGCGATAGGAGTAGTGTCGAATGCGAGCTGGCCCTGCGGCCGGATCCTCGGCTTCGGGTCTCCCAGCCGCTTGCATCGTCGCGCCTCGGTAGCGAGAAGGGAGCGCACGAAACCATGACGCGGTCTCGAGTCCGATCTCCGCCCGGCGAGGATCCGAACGCGCGAGAGCGCGCCACCGGCCGGCGAGACCAGTCCGCGCAGGCGCGCCTGCAGGCCGCCGACGGGCGCGACGCGGCCGCCCACGCTCGCGATCTTGCGGCGCTCACCCGCGACGCGGCCGCCGACGCCCGCAACCTCGAGCTCGCCCGGCACGATGGCACTGACGAGGACAGCAGCACGGCACGCGTCGTCAGTGGCTCGGAGGTCATGATCGTCGCCGCCGCTCGTCGCAAGCGTGCGGCTCGCCATCACGAGCAGGTCGTCGAGCACGATGCGCGCGCGGCAGAGGACCGCCACGACGCGGCCGCCGACCGCGAGCAGGCGGCGTACGAGCGGCTACATGCGCTCGTCGACCGGGAGCTGCTCGCGGACGCCCTCGCCCAGGCGGCGAACGACGCGCTCACGGGGGCGCGGGCGAGGGCCGCTGGCCTCGCCGAGCTCGCGTGCGAGGTCGATCGCTGCCGTCGCACGAGCGGCGGGCTCGTGGTCGCCTACCTCGACGTGGTCGGATTGAAGGCGCTCAACGACAACCAGGGCCACGCGGCCGGCGATGCGCTGCTCAAGCTCGTCGTGTCGCTCGTCGAGGACCATCTGCGCTCGTACGACCTGATCATCCGCGTGGGGGGCGACGAGTTCGTGTGTGCGATGTCGAACATGACGCTGCCGGATGCGCGCGAGCGCTTCGGACACGTCGCGGCCGCGCTGTCCGCCGCATCGGGCGGCGCCGCGATCCGCTGCGGCCTCGCCCGTCTGACACAGCACGAGAGTGCCACCGAGCTGGTCGCGCGCGCGAATCGGGAGCTCATCGCCGGCCCTCATTCGCGCCACTGACCGTCCGCGGGGCGTGGCCGATCTCGGCACTTCGCGCTCGCACTCACCGGCCCGCGGCGATCGGGCCGGGCCGCCGCAGCCACCAGCGCCGCAGCTCGTCGCTCCCCCACACGACGATCGGGAAGCACGCGAGGATCGCGAGCTCCGGCAGACCGAGTGCGGCCGTATGGAAGATGCCCTGGATCGGCGGGGCATAGATGACGATCGCCGCGAAGACGAGCTCGAACGCGATCCCGCCCAGCAGCAGCGGATTGGAGAGCAGGCCGATCTCGCGCAGCGACGCATGGCTCGTGCGCGCCGCGAACGCGGTTCCCACCTGGCACGTGGTGATGCCCGCGAAGGACATCGTCGTCGCCATCAGGTAGGTGTGGTGAAGCGGCGTGCCGGCGCCGGTCGCGTCGCCCGGCGACCAGCCCGCGCGCAGCAGCACGAAGAAGAACCCGCCGGCGACGAGCGCGGCCTCGAGCAGCCCGAGCCACAGCCACGCGCGCACCAGCATCGCCCGCGTCAGGATCCCGGTCGCCCGCGAGCGCGGCGGCTGGTCCATGAGGCCGGGCTCGGCGGGCTCGCGACCCAGGGCCAGCGCCGGCAGCGTCTCGGTGCCGAGGTCGATCGCGAGGATCTGCAGCGCCGTCAGCGGCAGCGGGATCGCCCCGCCCGATAGGGCGTAGAGCAGGAACGGCACCATCTCCGGCGTCGCGTGGGCGAAGATGTACGTGACGAACTTGCGGATGTTGTCGTAGACCGTGCGCCCCTCCTTGACCGCGGCCACGATCGAGGCGAAGTCGTCGTCGGTCAGCACCATCGCGGCGGCCTCCCGCGCGACGTCGGTGCCCGACGCGCCCATCGCGATCCCGATGTCCGCGCGGCGCAGCGCGGGTGCGTCGTTGACGCCGTCGCCGGTCATCGCGACCGTGTGCCCGTCCGTGCGCAGCGCATCGACGATCCGCAGCTTCGCCTCCGGTGAGCTGCGCGCGACGATCAGCTGCGGCGAGCTGCGCAGGAGCTCGCCGAGCTCGCCGTCGCCGAGCCCGTCGAGCTGCGGTCCGGTCACGACCTGCGGGTCCTCGCCGACGATCCCGGCCTCGCGGGCGATCGCGCTCGCGGTGCGCCCGTCGTCGCCGGTGATGACGATGATGCGGATGCCGGCGCGATGGCAGTCGGCGACGGCCGCCGGGACCTGCGGGCGCAGCGCGTCGCGCATCGCGATCAGCCCGAGGAAGCAGAGCCCCGACTCGGCGGCGTCGCGATCGTCGGCGCGCTCGAGCGAGACATCGGGCGCGTCGCGCGCCGCGAAGCCCAGCACGCGCAGCCCATCGGCGGCGTACCGGTCGAACGCGGCGCGGACGGCCGCGCCCGCCGCGGCGTCGAGCGGGCGCACCTCGCCGCCGGCGCCGAGCACCGACACGCAGCGATCGAGCAGCTCCAGCGGCGCGCCCTTGGCATGGATCCGCGCCACCCCGCCGTCGTCGACGTCGAGCGTCGCCATCCGCTTCAGCCCCGCGTTGAAGGCGAACAGGCGCCGGCGCCGGCGCTCGCGGCCCGCTTGCACCGCCGGCACGTCGATGCCGAGCTGCGCCGCCGCCAGCAGCAGCGCGCTCTCGCTCGGGTCGCCGCTGCGCGACCAGCCGCCGTCCGCGGCGCGCGTCAGCGTGGCGTTGTTGCACGCGATCGCGGTGCGCAGCAGCGCGGCCTCGGCGCCGCCGGCCGCCGGCACGCCCTCGCCGATCTCCCGCGTCTCGCCGCCGTGCCACAGCGATGTCGCCGTCATGCGCCCCTCGGTCAGGGTCCCGGTCTTGTCCGTGCAGATCACGTCGGTCGACCCCAGGGTCTCGACGGCGGTCAGCTTCTTGACGAGGGCGCGGCGCTTGGCCATCCGCCGCACGCCGACCGCGAGCGCCAACGTGATCGTCGGCAGCAGCCCCTCGGGCACGTTCGCGACCAGCAGCCCGATCGCGAAGACGCCCGCCTGCGCGAGGCTCAGCCCCGCGGCGAGATGGCCGACGACGAAGAACGTGGCTCCGAGCCCGACCGCCACGACGGCGATCAGCTGCGCGGCGCGATTGACCTGGCGCTGCAGCGGCGAGGTCTCGTCGACGACGGACTGCGACAGCGCCGCGATCCGCCCGAGCTGCGTGCTCATGCCCGTGCCGTAGACGATCGCGCGGGCGTCACCGCCGGTGCAGAGCGTTCCCGCGAAGACGAGGTCCTCGGCTTCGAGCACGGAGGCGGCCGGCGCGGAGCGATCGGCGCTGCGGGTCACCGGCTGCGACTCGCCCGTCAGCGGCGACATGTCGACCTCGACCGCGCCCGCGACGAGGCGCGCGTCGGCCGACAGGCGATCGCCCTCGGCGAGCAGCAGCAGGTCGCCCGGCACGAGCGCCGCCGCGTCGATCTCGCGCAGCGCTCCGCCGCGGCGGACGTGCGCCCGGGTTGGCAGCAGGTCGCGCAGCGCCTCGGTCGCGTGCTCGGCCTGGCGCTCCTGCGCGAACGCGAACGCCGCGTTGAGGACGATCACGACGACGATCGCGACCGCCAGGGCGAGCACGCCCGTCGCGAGCGACAGGCCCGCGGCGACCCACAGCAGCAGCGCAAGCGGATGCGTGAGCTGCGCGACGAGGCTGTGCCAGCGGCGCGGCCCGCCGTCGCGGCGGATCTCGTTGCGGCCGACCTGGAGCAGGCGGCGGGCGGCTTCGAGCTCGTCGAGCCCGTCGGCCTGCGTGCGCAGGTCGGCGAGCAGCCGCGGGACCTCCTCCTCGGGGTCGAGGCCGGCGGTCGTGGAGGACGTGGCCATGGCGCCTACGCGCGCACGACGTGCCGGTCGCCCGCGGCGAGGTACGGCCCCAGGTGGCGCGCGGCGATCTTCGTCGGCGGGTCCCACGGGCAGACGTCGCCGATCGTCGAGCGTGCGATCGCGTCGCCGTCGCCGTCGCCGGCCAGCTCGGCCTCGAGGAACAGCGGGTCGCCGCCGGTCAGCAGCATGCCGCGGAGCACCGGCCGCAGCGGTCGCGGGTCGACGGCGGCGCCGGCACCGGCCGCGAGCACGCTCGCGACGACGTCGGCCTGCTGAGCGGCGATCCCGCCGTGCTTGATCGGCTGCGTCGTCGCGTCACCGGCGGCGTAGACGTCGTCGACGCCTTCGACGGCGCCGTACTCGGTGACCGCGATGAAGCCGTCCGCGTCGGCCGGCAGTCCCGCGATCCGCGGCCCGTCGAGCAGCGGGAGCGCCACGACGCGGCCGGGGCGCCTGCCGATCGCACCCGGCGCCAGCATCAGCTCGCCGTGCGCGAACGTCGCGCACGACGAGCCGTGAAACGCGATCCGCGCCGCGCCCAGCAGCATCGACAGGTGCTCGGAGACCGCCGGCCCGAAGCGCGCCAGCGGGACGCGCTCGGGGCTGACGATCGAGATGTCGACCGTCGCGTTCATGTCGAACGCGCGCTGCGCGGTGAGCAGTGCCAGCTCGTAGAGCGGCAGCGGCCAGAAGGGCTGCGGCGGGGCCACGAACGCGATCTCGCGGGTGTAGCCCTGCTCGACGTCCTGCACGAGCCCGCGGAGGGTCGCGCCGAGCGTGCGGTCGTCGATCGTGATGACGCCGTCGAACGCGGGACGGGGCCGCGTGCCACAGGCGATCACGAGCGCGTCGTAGGAGACGCGGTCGCCGTCGCCGGTGACGACACGATGCTCAGCCGGCTCGACGCGGGCGAGCGTGTCGGCGATGCGGCGCGCGCCGAAGTCGGCGGCGACCGCGACCAGCGCGATGCTGCGAGCGTGCGCGATCGCGAACGGCTCGGCGACCGCCATCGGGCGGTAGTGGAAGTCGCGCTCGGGTGCGAGCAGGGTGATCGCGACGCGGTCGCCGGCGAGCGCGCGCAGCGCCATCATCGCCTCGAGCGCGGCCACGCCGCCGCCGGCGATCAGGACGTGGAAGGGGTCAGAACGGGTGTGGTTGCTCATGCCCGGCGACGCTAGGCGGCGGGCGCGTTGCGCACATCGGCCCAAATCCCCCGCGGCTCACGGGAAACCACTGAGCGGGCTGGGCCGGTGCGACGTCCGTGCTGCTCGCCGCGGCGGGCCATGGACGTGACCGCCCGCCGGCCGGCCGAGCAGCCTCGTTAGCCTCATGTCCATGAGCATCGCCGCTCGCCCGCTGTTCGCGTTCGACAACTCCTACGTCCGGGAGCTCGAGGGCCTGTACGAGCCGTGGCAGGCGGCGCCCGCGCCGGCGCCGGCGCTGCTGGTCCTCAACGAGGAGCTGGCCGCGGAGCTGGGCGTCGACGGCGACGCGCTGCGCGGGCCGGACGGCGTCGACGCGCTCGTCGGCAACGTGGCGCCCGACGGGGCGTCGCCGGTGGCGCAGGCGTACTCGGGCCACCAGTTCGGTCGCTTCTCGCCACGCCTCGGCGACGGGCGCGCGCTGCTGCTCGGCGAGCTGCTCGACGTCCACGGTCGCCGGCGCGACCTGCACCTGAAGGGCTCGGGCCGTACGCCGTTCGCGCGCGGCGGCGACGGCAAGGCGGCCGCCGGTCCGATGCTGCGGGAGTACGTGATCGGCGAGGCGATGCACGCGCTCGGCATCCCGACGACGCGCGCGCTCGCGGTCATCGCGACGGGTGAGGACGTCACGCGCGAGACGGTGCTGCCCGGCGCGGTGCTCGCGCGCGTCGCGGCGAGCCACCTGCGCGTCGGCACGTTCCAGTACGCGGCGGCTCAGGGCGACGCGACGCTCGTCCGGCGCCTTGCCGACTACGCGATCGCACGGCACCATCCGGCCGCGGCCGATGCCGAGAGCCCATACCTCGCCTTCTTCGCAGCGGTGGCCGATGCGCAGGCGTCGTTGATCGCGCGCTGGATGCTCGTCGGGTTCGTCCACGGCGTCATGAACACCGACAACATGACGATCTCCGGCGAGACGATCGACTACGGCCCGTGCGCGTTCGTCGATGCCTACGACCCCGCCGCCGTCTTCAGCTCGATCGACCACGGCGGCCGCTACGCGTACGCGAGCCAGCCGCCGATCGCGCAGTGGAACCTGGCCCGGCTCGGCGAGACGCTGCTGCCCCTGCTGCACGCCGATGCGGATGCGGCGCTCGAGGCGGCCAACGCGGTGCTGCAGTCCTTCCCGGAGACCTACGAGCAGCACTGGGGTCGCGGGATGCGCCGCAAGCTCGGTCTCGCGGACGGCCCGCGGGACGACGAGGCGCTGATCGACGACCTGCTGGCCCTGCTGCACGCCCAGAGCGTCGACTTCACCCTGTGCTTCCGCATGCTGTCCTCGGCGCTGCGGGGTGCCGAGCAGCCCGCCCGTTCGCTCTTCGGCGACGCGGTCGCCTTCGACGCCTGGCATGACCGCTGGCGGGCGGAGCTGTCGCTCGAGGCGGCGGACGCGCAGCAGATCGCGGACGCGATGGATCGCGTCAACCCCGTCTACGTCCCGCGCAACCATCTCGTCGAGGAGGCGCTGGCAGCGGCGACCGCCGGCGATCGCGAGCCGCTGCTGCGCCTGGTCGACGTGCTCGCGAGGCCCTTCGACGAGCGCCCCGGACTGGAGCGCTACGCCACGCCCGCGCCGCCGAGCTTCGGCCCGTACCGCACCTTCTGCGGTACGTGACGCGTCGCCGCCGATCGCACTCGCCGGGGGAGCCGGCGTCCGTCAGCCGAGCAGCTGCGCCAGCGTGCGCCCGCTGAGGACCGACTCGGCGCGCTCGGCGACGACGTCCGAGCCGGGGCGCGCCTCGTCGTCGCGGCGCTTGATCAGCAGCCACTGCGCCTTGGCGCCCGGTCGCGTGCGTTGCAGCGCGAAGCCGCCGCGCAGCTTCTCGCCGTGCAGGACGAAGACGGCGTGGCCGCGATCGAGCGCCTCGGGCCAGGCGACGCGACCGCCCTGCTCGTACGTCCCGCGATCCCAGACGATCACGCCCCCGTCGCCGAGCTCGCCCTCGAAGTCGTTGTGGCCCAGGCCGTGGTCGCCGACCTGCACCGCCAGGCGCTTGGCCGCGGGATCGAGCGACGGTCCCCTCGGCACGGCCCACGATCGCATGACGCCGTCGACCTCCAAGCGCAGGTCGTAGTGGTGGGCGGTCGCCCGGTGCTCCTGGACGACGAAGACCCCGGCGCTCACCCCGCGGACCCCGAACTGCTCGTGGCCCTCGACGCGCACGGACTCGGTTGCGACCGCGTCGCCGAGCGACGCGACGAGCGCCCGCACCGCATCCGGCGCGCCCTCGACGTGCAGCTCACCGGTCGCACGCACCCAGCCCATGACACCCAGCGCACGGGCCGCAGCGGCCACGACCGCGACATCGAGCTCGCCGACGACCATCGCCCGCACTGCCCGGTCGTGTGCGGACGGTGACGCCATCTGCCCGAGCGTAGCCACGTCGGCGACGGCGATGCGGCTCGGGTCGACGCGTCGCCGGGCGGGCTGGTCGGCACTCGCGGGCGCGTCGCCGCGATGACCAGATCCGCCGTCGGGATAGTCTCGTCCGCGATGTCGGCCCGCGCCATCCTCCTGGCCTGCGTCGCGACCGCGCTCAGCGCCGCGCCCGTGGCAGCGACCGCCGCGCCGCCGCACGCCGACCTCGACTGCTCGGACTTCGCCACCCAGGCGGCCGCGCAGAGTCATCTCGACGCCGATCCCAGCGACCCCGACCACCTCGACGGCGACCACGACGGCGTGGCCTGCGAGTCCCTCCCCTGCCCCTGCGCGAGCGGCGCCGCTCCCACGCCGACCCCCGCGCCGCCCAGCCCGACGCCACCGACGCCACCGATGCCGCCGACGCCTCCGATCCGCAGCGCCGCCCACACCACCAAGGCACGGGTCATCCGCGTCGTCGACGGGGACACGCTCAAGGTCAGGCTCGCGACAGGCGCGGCCGTCAGGGTGCGGCTGATCGGCATCGACACGCCAGAGACCGTCAAGCCGGGAACGCCGGTCCAATGCGGCGGGCTCGCCGCGAGCGCCCGCATGAAGAAGCTCGCCCTGCGCAACGGCGTCGGCCGCGCCGTCACGCTGAAGACCGACCCGAGCCAGGGTCTCGTCGACGTCTACGGCCGCCGGCTCGACTACGTCGACGGCGGTGGCGTCGACCTCGGGCGGTCGATGATCGCCTCCGGGTGGGCCAAGGTCGACGTCGTCGGGACCGCCTTCCTGCGCGTGACCGGCTACCGCCGAGCACAGGCGTCCGGCAGAGCTGCCAGGCGCGGGGTGTGGCGCGACTGCGGCGGCAACTTCCACCGCGCGTGAGCTCGCCCGCACGGCCGAGCAGCCCCAGACCACCCGATGCCGACGGCATCTGCGCCATTTCATGCCGAACACCGCGGGAAACCCCGGACGGAAACCGGCCGGCACCCGGGTAAGGTCGCCCGCATGCCGGCGCAGCTCCCAGAGGTGCAGACGATCAGGATCGTGCTCGCCGACGATCATGCGATGGTCCGGCGCGGCCTGCAGCTGCTGCTCGAGGCCGAGGACGGCTTCGAGGTCGTCGCGTCCGTCGGCGACGTCGACGCCGCGATCCGCACGACGCGCGGCCACAAGCCCGACGTGCTCGTGCTCGACCTCAACATGCCGGGCGGCTCGAGCCTGGATGCGATCCCCGACATCCTCGCGGCATCGCCCGCGACGCGGATCGCCGTCCTGACGATGCAGAACGAGCCGGCGTTCGCGCGCCGGGCGCTCAGCGCGGGCGCGCTCGCCTACGTCCTTAAGGAGGCCGCCGACGACGAGCTCGTCGAGGCCGTGCGTCGCGTCGCCGCGGGCGAGACGTACCTCAACCCGCAGCTCGGGGCGCGCATGGCGGCCGAGCCGGCGACCCCGCCCGGCCCGCCGGACGACCTCTCCGCGCGCGAGGTCGAGGTGCTGCGGATGATCGCGCTCGGCCACACGAACGCCGAGATCGCCGAGCAGCTGTACTTGTCGATCCGCACCGTCGAGAGCCACCGCGCGCACATCCAGCAGAAGCTGCGCCGCTCGTCGCGCGCAGATCTCGTGCGCTACGCGCTCGAGCACGGCCTCGTCGAGCTCTGACGCCCGCGCCCGCGCCCGGTCCGCCGCGCGAGGATCACGCCGAGCCCGACGGGCGTCTCGAGCGACGGCGGCGACCCCACGACGCACGCGGCGGCGTCACACGACCGTTCCCACGAGCGCACCGATCCCCGCCGTCAGCGACATCGCGACGACGCCCCATCCCAGCACCCGCGCGGCGGCACGCCCGCGCGGCGCCCCGCCGAGCACGGCGCCGCGGTCGCCGAGCAGCGCCAGCGCGGCCAGGGCCACGACCACGGTCGCCGCGATCCTGACCGATGCCGGGCTCACTGCGATCGCGAGCAGCGGCAGCCCGGCGCCGCAGGCGAACGAGAGCGCCGACGTCCACGACGCCTGCCACGGTCGCGCGAGCCGGCGGTCCTCCAGACCGAGCTCGTCGCGGGTGTGCGCCTCGAGCGCCCCGTGGCCCGACAGCGCGACGGCCACCTCGTCCGCCAGCGCCGGCGCCAGCCCCCGCCGCTCGTAGATCCGGGCGAGCTCGCGCAGCTCCCCCTCCGGGTCGCGGCGCAGCTCGCGCTCCTCGAGGCCGATGTCGGCCCGCTCGGCATCGCGCTGCGAGCTGACCGAGACGTACTCGCCGGCGGCCATCGACAGCGCGCCCGCGACGAGCCCGGCGATCCCTGCGGTGACGATCGCCGCGCCCGATGCGCCCGTCGCCGCGACGCCGAGCACGAGGCTCGACGTCGACAGGATCCCGTCGT
Organism: Solirubrobacteraceae bacterium; assembly: GCA_036271815.1. Lineage (GTDB taxonomy): Bacteria > Actinomycetota > Thermoleophilia > Solirubrobacterales > Solirubrobacteraceae > CADCVQ01. The sequence continues at coordinate 7,532 of DATAZX010000046.1, read as the reverse complement.
TCGCGCCCAGGACGGCCGCGCGCAGCCAGTTCGATCGGTGGCTGAGATGGACCTCGGGAGTCGTTCTCGATACGCGTGCGCGCAACGCTGCGCCTCAGATGACGACACCGGCGACGGCGGCGCTCAGGGCGCCACCGTGCTCGGTCGTCGCGTGGCGCGGCGGCACGAGGACGGGGCACGTCGCCAAGCGGATGACGTGCTCGGAGGTGCTGCCGAGCGCGAGCCGGCGCATGGGACCCCAGCGGCGCGATCCAAGCACGAGCAGGTCGCAGCGGGCGCCCAGCGCGGCCAGCTCGGCGGGCGGATCGCCGCGCCGTGCCTCGCCGCTCGCCCGCAGCTCGCCGCAGACCTCGATCGCGCGCTCGAGCGCGGTCTGCGCCATCTGCGTGCGCGCCTCGAGGATGAGCGGATAGACGTCCGCGTACGAGGCGCCGGGGACGATGTTCGCCGACCCCGAGTAGACCTCGCTCGCCACCGCGAGCAGCTCCACCTGCGCCCCGCCGGCTCGCGCGAGCTCGATCGCCATCGCGAGCGCGACGGCCGACTCCGGTGAGTCGTCGATCCCGACGCCGATCCGCTTCAGCGCGCGGCACGGCGGCAGGTGGTCGGGCGCGATCGCCACCGCGCACGGCGCGCCGTGCAGCACCTGCATCGCGCCGTCGCCGGCGGTCAGCCGCTCCACATGCCCGTGATGGCGCGACCCCACGACCACGAGGTCCGCGCGCTCGGTCTCGGCGACGTGCCGCAGCGCATGCGCAGGCGAGACGTCGACGACGACCCGATCCAGCGCGTCGGGAGCGAGCTCGTCGCGCACCCCGCGCAACGCGTGCTCCAGGGCCGCGCGCTCGCCTCCGTAGGACTCGATCGGCAGCGGGAACTCGTCCTGCACGCCGACGAGCAACAGCCGGACCCCGCTCGCCGAGGCGATGACCTGCGCGAGCGATGCGGCTCCGCGGCCGCGCTGTCCATCGGTTCCGGCGACGATTGTGTTCATGCTCGTGACCGTAGGCGAGGCCCGCGGTCGCGTCATCCGTAGGAGTCCGCGCCGTCCGTCAGTGACTCACGCGCTGGAGCACGGTCTCGTCCAGCTCGGATACGGGGATCACCGCGCGGACCGTCGTCCCCGCGGAGCCGGGAGTGACGGTCAGCTCGCCCCCGCTGAGCTGGACGCGCTCGCGCATCCCCGCCAGGCCGAAGCCGCTCGTCCCGGCGCCGTGCAGGTCGAACCCGCACCCGTCGTCGCCAACCTCGATCTCCAGGCGTCCCCCGGCGAGGCACACGGCGACCCGCGCGTGCTCGGCGCGCGCGTGCTTGGCGACGTTCGTCAGCGCCTCCTGCACGAGCCGGTAGGCGGTCGTCTCGAGCTCCTGCCCGAGCCGCAGCCCCTCGCCCGGCAGCTTGACCGAGCACGCGATCGTCAGCCCCTCGACGGCGCTGACGCGCGCGACGAGCGCCTCGATCGCGGGCACGAGGCCGAGCTCGTCGAGCGCCGCCGGGCGCAGCTCGGTGATGATCGCGCGCAGGTTCTCGATCTCGCGCTCGACCTGCTCGACGCCCTCGCGCAGCAGTTCGGCGACCTCCCCCGGCTCGACGCGGCGCAGCGCCGAGGACAGCGTCACGCGCAGGCCGCCGAGCCCCTGCAGCGTCTCGTCGTGCAGCTCGCGCGCCCAGCGCCGGCGCTCGGCCTCGGACGCGTCGAGCGAATGGCGCAGCCGCTCGTGCTGCACCGTCTGCGCGAGCGCGACCGCCGTCGCGCCGCTGGCGGCGAACGCGCGCAGCGTCATCTCGTCGTCCTCGGAGAAGCCGGCCGAGTCGGCGCCGTGGTCGAAGGCGGCGAGCACGCCGAGCCCACGGCCGCGGTAGACGAGCGGCGCGAGCAGCGCCGTGCGAGCGTCGCCGACGCCGAGCTGCGCGGCGGAGATGCGCAGGTGCGCGCCGACGTCGGCGATCCGCTGGACCTGGTTGGACTCGAGCACCTGGCCGGTCGTCGAGCCCTCGACCGGCACGCGTGCGCCGATCGCTCGCTCGGTGACGCCGGCGTTCGCCGCGACGACGAGGTCGGCGCCCTCGCGCAGCAGGATCACGAGGCTGCGCGCCTCGACGAGCGCGCGCCCGCGCTTGGCGATCAGCTCGAGCACGTGCTCGAGCTCCATCTCGGCGCCGACGGCGACGGCGATCGTGCGTGCGGCCTCCAGGCGCCGCGCGAACTGCTCGAGCTCGTCGCGACGCGACGCCGCCGCCTCGTACAGGCGCGCGTTCTCGATCGCGACCGCCGCCCAGGCCGCGAGGATCACGACCGACTCCTCGTCGACGGCATCGAACTCGCCGCCACCATGCTTCTCGGTCAGGTAGAGGTTCCCCCAGACCTGGCCGCGCACGAGCACGGGCACGCCGAGGAAGCTCGTCATCGGCGGATGGCCGGGCGGGAAGCCGTAGGACTTCGCGTGCCTGCCGACGTTAGCCACGCGCAACGGCCGCGGACTGTCGATCAGCACGCCGAGGATGCCGCGGCCGCGCGGCAGATCGCCGATCGCGGCGTGGGCCTCCGCGTCGATGCCGCGCGTGATGAAGCGCTCGAGCTCACGACGGTCGGCACCGAGGATCCCGAGCGCGGCGTAGCGCGCGCCGGTGAGCTCGCGCGCCGTCTCGAGCACCTGATCCAGGACGGCCTCGGGGTCGAGCTCCGACAGCAGCCCGCTGCCGACGTCGATGAGGCGACGCAGCCGCGCCTCGTCGAGATGGGCGTCGTGGGGAGGTGGGCCGGCCATCGCAGCCCGACCAGTCTGGCAGGGCGCGCGCGGCCTCTGCCACATGACGATGGCGCGTCGGACTGCTCGCGCCTTCGAGCTAGAGCCCCGCGCGCTCCGACGCGATGTCGCCACGCAGCCGCATCAGCCCCAGCCGGATGCGGCCCTTCACCGTGCCGAGCGGAATGCCGAGGTGCGCGGCGATCTCGAGGTGGGTGAGCTGCCCGTAGAACGCGAGCGTGATCGCCTCGCGCTGGTTGTCGGGAAGGCCCCCGAGCAGGGACCGCATCCGGCGCGTCTGGGCCGTCGCCTCGGCCTGCTCGTCGACGCCGCCCGGTGCGCAGAGGGAGTCGAGGCTGTCGTCGCTCGCGCGGCGGGCGGCATGCGGTCCGTGGCGCCGTGCGATGTCGATCGCCCGGAAGCGCGCCACGGCCAGCACGAACGGCCTGACGTTGCCGCGATCCTCGTAGCTCGCGCGCGTGCGCCAGATCGAGATGAACGTCTCCTGCACGGCTTCCTGCGCGCGCCCCTCGTCCCGGCAGACCGACCGCGCGACGCGATACGCCCGGTGGCAGTAGCGGTCATACAGCTGGTCGAACGCCGCGACGGACCCGGCCTTGACGCTCGCCATCAGCTGATCGTCGGTGATCGCCGCTCGCTCGGGGACCGGATCGGGGAAGCCGGTGGGGGTGCCGGTCATTCCGGCCTCCTGGGGGTCTCGTCTCCTCCCTTGGGACGGGCCGCTGCGAAAGCAGGGATGGAGACGCAGAGTCCCCTTCGCGTGGCCCGCGCACCCCTGACGTACCCAACGTGCTCATAGGAGCGGCCCGGCCGGAACTCGCGTGCGCCTGAAGCTACCGCACGCGGGGGAGCAGCCGCAAGCTATGCAGAGGCACGATCGCGCTGGCCGCTCGCGCCTACCTCGTCGCGAAACGGGACGCGAGGATCACGTCGCAGAAGTTCGGGCGCCGGTAGCCGGGCAGCGTGCGCTCGAGGACGTCCGCCTTGACGTTGCCGAACGCCGTCTGCGGCTTGTGCGCGATGCCGGCGCCGAACGCCTCGACGATCTGACGCTCGAAATCGACCCGCGGCAGCGCGCTCAGGACCTGCGCGCGCTGCGCATCGGTGAGGTCGTCGTAGCCGAGACCCAGCACGTCGAGCTCGACGCCGGCGGTGACGAGCGCCACCTCCGCCTCCTTGTGCTCGGGGATCCCGGGCGTCGTGTGCAGCGCGATCGCGTCCCAGACGACGCGGATGTCGTGCGCCGCCACCCCGTGGCGCGAGAGGAAGTCGCGGGCCGCGTTCGCGCCGTCGACCTCGAAGCGATCGCTCGCGCTGCGGTGCCCTTCGACGAGCCCGACATCGTGGAACATCGCCCCGACGTAGAGCAGCTCGGGGTCGTAGGCGAGCCCGCGGCGCTCGCCCTGCAGCGCCCCGAAGACGAACACGCGCAGGGAGTGGTGGTAGAGCAGGTCGGACTCGATGTCGCGGATGAACGCGGTGGCCTCGCGGGCCAGCGCACTGTCGGGAATCGCGATGCCGGCGATCGTCGTGGTCGTCATGCCGGCGAGTGTCGCGTCTCCAGGGCGTGGCCACAAGGACACGCGACCCTCGGATCCAGCCACGTATGCTCGACGTCATGGCGCCCGCATCCAGGACCGTCGTCATCGTCGCGTTCGACGGCGTGCAGCTGCTCGACGTCAGCGGTCCGATCGAGGTGTTCGAGGCCGCCAACGAGGTCGGTGCCTGCTACCGCGTGCTGCTGGCGTCGCCGGACGGTGGCGACATCGTGGCCGGCAGCCGCACGCGGCTCGGCGCGGACTGCGCGTTCGCCCAGATTCCGCGCCGCATCGACACGCTCGTCGTACCGGGCGCGCCCGACTGGCGATCGATCGTCGCCGACGCGCGGCTCGTCGAGATCGTCGCCGCCGCGGCGCGCCGCAGCCGCCGCACGGCCTCCGTCTGCGCGGGCGCGTTCGTGCTCGCGGCCGCCGGCCTGCTCGACGGCCGCCGCGCCGCGACCCACTGGGAGCTCGCCGCCGACCTCGCGCACAGCTATCCGCAGGTCGCGGTCGACCCGGATGCGATCTTCGTCGCGGACGGCTCGATCCACTCATCCGCCGGCATCACCGCGGGCATCGACCTCTGCCTGGCGCTCGTCGAGGCCGACCACGGTGCCGCGCTCGCGCGCGACGTCGCGCGCCATCTCGTCGTCTTCATGCAGAGGCCCGGCGGCCAGGCGCAGTTCAGCGTCCGGCTCGACATCGCGGCGACGACCGGCAGCCAGCTGCGCGAGGTGCTCGACGGGATCGCCCGCGACCCGGCCGCAGACCACTCGCTCGAGGCGCTCAGCCGGCGTGCCGGCTTCAGCGTCCGCCACCTCACGCGCGTCTTCCGGCACGAGCTGGGCATCACGCCGGGCCGCTACGTCGAGCGCACCCGCATCGAGGCCGCGAAGGCGCGCCTGCAGCGCGGCGACGAGCCGCTGGCGGCGATCGCCCGCGTCAGCGGCTTCGGGTCCGTCGAGACGATGCGCCGTGCGTTCTGGCGCGAGGTCGCCACGACGCCGGCGGCCTACCGCGATCGCTTCCGCACGACCGGCGCGCGAGCACCGGCCGAGCCCGCACGGCGCCGGCGGCGACCTGACGCATCAACATGGATGCCATGACCGACGCACTTCCTCCCATCGACCCCCGCCAGACCGCGCTGCTCGTCATGGACTACCAGCCGGGGATCGTCGACTCCCTGCCCGACGCCGGCGCGCTGCTCGAGCGCACCGCCGGCGCGATCGCGCTCGCCCGCGGCCGCGGCGTGACGATCGGCTACGTCCGCGTCGCCTTCGAGGACGCCGACTACGACGCGATGCCCGCCACGAGCAGGATGGCCGCCATCGCCGCGTCGGCGGGCCGGGCCGCCTTCCACGCCGACTCCCCCACGACCGCCGTCCACGAGCGCGTGGCACCCGAGCCGGGCGACGTCGTCGTGCGCAAGATCCGCGTCGGCGCCTTCTCCACCACCGACCTCGACGCGCAGCTGCGCGCACGCGGGATCACGACGCTGATCCTCGCCGGCATCAGCTCGAGCGGCGTGGTCCTGTCGACCGTCCGCGACGCCAGCGACCGCGACTACCGGCTGCTCGTGCTCGCCGACTGCTGCGCCGATCGCGAGCCCGACGTCCACGAGCTCCTCACCGCGAGGATCTTCCCCAAGCAGGCGACCGTGATCGCGCTGGCCGAGCTCCCGGAGCTGCTCGAGCCGGACGCAGCCACGTCCTAGCCGCGGCGTCGCGGGCGCCGGACGGCCTGCGCGATCGCGACGCAGCCGAACCCGCTACAGGCCGATACGCCGAGGCAGACATAGCCGTGGCCGGGGACGAGGTAGGGGTCCGACCGATCGCGCGGGCACCGTCCGCGTCGAGCGCGAAGCGACGCTCGCCGGCGGCGATCTCCCTGATGGCGCGCATGCCCCCGGGCCGGGACGGGGGTCGAGCTCCTAGATCGTCGAGATGCCTGGGTGAAGCGGACGGTCGTGCTGTCGCCGCTCTCCTCGAAGTCGAGCTCGATCAGCGTGCCCCGCGCGTCGCCGTCCCAGTTCCAGGTGAACGCCAGGCGCCGCGGCGGCTCGATCTCGGTGTAGCGACCACCGCCGCCGTGCTCGACGTCCTTCTGCGTCGCGCAGGAACGCGTTCGTGCCGTGCCACGCGCAGACGCCGAAGTCCGCGTCGAAGTCGTCGGTGATCGTGTACCAGGGGATCTCCCACCCCATCCGCGCCCGGTAGCGCTCGATGTCCGGCTGCGGCGCGCGCGAGACGTGCACGAGCGTGGTGTCGCGGGCGTTGAGATGCGCGAGGTGCCCGACCTGGTCGGCCATGAACGAGCAGCCGCGGGAGCCGTGCTCGGGCCAGCCGTCGACGCCGGGCTCGAAGAAGAAGCGGTAGACGACCAGCTGCCGGCGGCCCTCGAAGAGGTCGAGCAGGCTGACCGGGCCGTCCGGGTCCTCGAAGCGGTAGTCCTTCTCGACGGCCATCCGCGGCATCCGGCGGCGCTGCGCGACCAGCGCGTCGCGGGCGCGCGTGAGCTCCTTCTCCTGCACCAGCAGTTCCTCGCGCGCGGCGTCCCAGTCGCGCGGCGACACGATCGGCGGCATGTTCATCGCGATGACTCCTCCTTCAGGTACTCGTCGACGACGTCGAACAGGCGACCCCATAGGGCGCGCTGGCGATCCATCCAGTCGGCGGCCACGCTGAGCACGTCCGGCTCGAGCGACAGCCGGTGCGTGCGGCCCTCGACCACGCGCGTCACGACGCCGGTCTCCAGCACCTTCAGGTGCCGGAGATCGCGGGCTTGGACACCCCGAAGCCGCCCGTCCCGTCGCCGCGCAGGCTCAGCTGTCCGCGTTCGCCGCCGAGCAGCCGACGTCCGCCGGCAGCGCCAGCTCGGTCAGCCGCCGCAGCTCCTGCTCGTCGTCGCCGATCAGCAGCGCCGACAGCAGCGACTGGCCGGGGCCGTTGGCCGTGAAGGCCGGGTCGTAGCTCGCGATCGGAACGAGCGCGCGATCCGGGTAGACGGCCTCCAGGCGCTTGACCAGGTCGGGCAGCGAGCCATCGTGGCGATAGGTCTGCCAGCGCCCGCGGCCTGCCCACGAGGAGCCCCGGCTCGCCGCGAGCGCGTTGAGGACGATCAGCGGCGGCGTGCTCGCGTTGATGCGGAAGTTCAGATCGAACACCCGCAGCTCGCCGGACGACGTCAGCCCGGTGTCGATGCCGCAGTAGCCGATGAAGCCCAG
>DATAZX010000045.1:0-19906 GCA_036271815.1 Solirubrobacteraceae bacterium | reverse complement strand
GGCGCGAAGGACAGCGCGTTGAGCACGGCGTCGGCGCCTTCCGGCTCGCCCTCACGCTTGCGGCTGCGCATCGCGACGTGGATGTCGCGCAGGCGCCACACCGGGTCGGGTTCCCCGCACGGGAGCTCGAGAAACATGAACGCGATCCGGTTGCCCCACTGCTCGTCGGGCGCCTGCACGCTGACGGGGACCATCGCCTTGACGTCGTCGTAGGACTCCGCGCGCTCCTCGAGCAGGCCGCGCAGGGCACCCGCGCTCGCGCTCAGCAGGATGTCGTTGACGGTCGTTCCGAAGCGGCGCTTGATGATCCGCAGATCCTCGAACGGGCGCGAGACGCGGGCGAGGTGGCGGGCGGCCGGCATCGCGCCGTTGAGGCGGTTCGGGCGCGCGAGCGGCTGCGCCGTGTGGACGATCGCCGTCGCGAGCCGTCGCGCGTAGCCCGGCACGTCGCGCAGCGTGCTCGGGTCGCGCAGCCAGCCCAGCGGCACGCGCGCGAGCTCGAGCGCCTTGCCGGCGTTGTGCTCGACGGCGTCGCCGACCATCGACAGGGCGCTGGGGACCGAGCGCGGGATCCAGCCGCCGCGGCCCTCGGTGCCGGCGCCGTCGGGCTCGGGCTCGGGCGTCGCGTCGAGCAGCAGCGCCATCAGCTCGACCGCGGCGAGCCCGTCGACGAGGCAGTGATGCGCCTTGCCGACGACCGCGATGCCGCCGTCCTCGAGATCGGTGGCGATCCACAGCTCCCAGAGCGCGCGGTCGTGATCGAGCGGCGTCGACATGACCTCGTCGACGAGCCGCCCGAAGTCGCCGTGCGTCGCGTGGCGCACGTGGTCGTCGACGTCGAACGCGGTGTCGTCGATCCAGACCGGGTCGCCGAGGCCGAGCGGCACCTCCGCCAGGCGCTGGCGGTAGCGCGGCGCGCGGTGCAGGCGGCTCGCGATGTGGTCGCGGATCGCGGCGAACGACGGCGCGTCCTCGCCGGGCGGCGGATCGAAGAGCGCGGCCCAGCCGACGTGCATCGGCGCGTGGTCGGACTCGATCGCGAGGAACGCCGCGTCGAGCGCCGACAGTCGCGACGGCGTCATCCGTGTTGTCCGATCGCGCCGTGCACCATGTGCGTTGTACGGCGTCGAGGCGATCGCGGTTCATACCCGCTCGCGCCGCGGCGCGCCGCCGGACGTCGCCTGGCGCCTGCAGGGCGACTCCGACGTGCGGGAGCTGCTCGAGGACGCCCGCGAGCGCGCCGCGGCCTGAGGCGAGCCCGCGAGCGGCGTCGTGCCGTGATCTTCGCGCGCGGGAGGTCTACCCCTAGGCTCTGGCGATGAGCGCCACGGCCATCCGCGACCTCGAGGCCGAGCTCGGCGGCCGCCCGCCCGCGGGCCTGGAGGCGCTGACCGACGCTCAGCTGAGCAGCTTCACCGACGCGCTGCACGACGCCAAGCTGCGCCAGTCGGAGGCGCTTCGGTCCGCCGTCGAGGAGGCGCTCGAGATCGTCCCGCGCCTGGTGCGCGGCCCGGTCCGCAAGATCCTGTTCGGGTGAGCGGCCCGCGCCCGCACCGCACGGCCCCGCGATGACCTCGCTGCTCAACGTCGACGTCGAGATCATCAAGCTCGCGCGGCTCGTCGACCGCGAGCCCAAGGATCTCGAGCACCTGCGCGGCGTCGACCCGCAGGACATCCGCGACCTGCGCGAGCAGGTGACGGTCGTCATGTTCGACGCCGACCGCCAGATGCTGCAGCGCGTCGCGTCGGCGACGAAGCTGATCCCGACCAAGCTCGCGGCGCTGATCGGCGAGCGCGCCTTCGGACCGCTGCTCTGCGCGCGCCTCACCGGCCTGCTCGAGCCGTCGCGCGCGGTCGACATCGCCGCGCGGCTGCCGACCCCGTTTCTGACCGACCTCGCGATCGAGCTCGACCCGCGCCGCGCGAGCCGCGTGATCGCCGAGATCCCGCCGCAGCAGATCGCCGAGATCACGAAGCTGCTCGCCGAGCGCGGGGAGCACATCGCGATGGGCGGCTTCGTCGGCCACCTCTCCGAGGCCGCCCTGCGCGCGGCGATCGCGGTCGTGTCCGACGAGGCGCTGCTGCGCACCGCCTACGTGATCGAGTCCAAGGGCAGCATCGGGGCGCTCGTCGCGACGCTGCCGACCGAGCGCCTCGAGGCGATCATCGCGACCGCGACCGCCGCCGAGCTGTGGATCGAGGCGCTCGACGTGCTCGGCCACGTCTCCGAGCGCCAGCGCGGCCAGCTCGGCGACATCGCCGCCGGCCAGGCCGACGAGGTCCTCGACGGGATGGTCCGCGCCGCGCAGCGCGAGCTGCTGTGGGACGACGTGCTGCCCGTGACGCGCGCGATGAGCGCCGAGAGCCGCGCCCGCTTCGCCGCGCTGAAGTCGATCCACACGCGCCCGGTGCTGGCGTCGATCGTCGACGCCGCCTCGCGCCACTCGCTGTGGCCCGAGCTGCTGCAGCTGCTGCCGCTGCTGCCCGCCGCCGCGCGCCGCCGCGTCGCCGCGCTCGGGACCGGCTTCGGCCGGCCCGTCCTGCAGCAGATCGTCGGCGCAGCGCACCAGCAGGGCCTGTGGGGTCCGCTGCTGCAGTTCGCCGCGGAGCTCGAGCGGCGCACCCAGGTGCTGATCGCCAAGCTGCTCGCGGCGGTCGCCGACGACGTCCTCGACGCGATGCTCGACGCCGTCTGGGAGGAGCGCCTGGAGCCCGAGCTCGCGCACCTCGCGTCGCTGCTGACGAGCGACGAGATGCGCTCCTTCTCCGAGCGGCTCGTCGCGCGCGGCGGCGAGGAGTTCGTCGCCGCGCTGCGCGAGGCCGCCGAGGCGCGCGAGCTCGCCGACCTCAGCGAGGCGCTCGCCGCGGCGTAGCGGTCGCGCCAGCACGAACGGGCGCATGCCAGGTTGACCGCTGGGTATGCTCGGACGCATGGCATCGTCTCCGCAGACGCAGGCCGCGCTCGACGCCTACGGGCCGGTCGGACGCTCGGAATGGCAGGACGTCGACTGGCAGCAGCACCTGCGCTGGGTGCGCGTTCAGGACCGCTGGATGAACCTCGTCGACATCGGCGAGGGTCCGGTCATCCTGATGATCCACGGCCTCTCGGGCTCGTGGCAGAACTGGCTCGAGAACATCCCGTTCTTCGCTCGCGACCACCGCGTCATCGCCGTCGACCTGCCCGGATTCGGCGAGTCCGAGATGCCGGTGAAGGACATCTCGATCTCCAACTACGCCGACACGATCGACGCGCTGCTGGACGTGCTCGAGATCGAGACGGTGCGCCTGGTCGGCAACTCGATGGGCGGCTTCATCGGCGCCGAGCTCGCGATCCGCTACCCGGCGCGCATCGAGCGCCTCGTGCTCGTCTCAGCGGCCGGCCTCAGCGTCGAGACGATCCGCACGCAGCGCCAGGAGGGCCTGCGCCACCGTGCCGAGAACATCGCCTTCTTCAACATCGGCTGGCTGGCCTCGCGCTCGCCGGCGATCACCCGCCGCCGTCGCCTGCGCTCCGCGATCATGCTGCTCGTCTCCGCGCACCCCGACCGGCTGCCGCCGGAGCTGACGTTCGAGCAGGTCAAGGGCTCGGGCAAGCCGGGCTTCAACGGCGCCCTCGAGGCGCTCTGCTGCTACCCGATCCGCACCCGCCTGGGCGAGATCGCCTGCCCGACCTTCATCGTCTGGGGCGACAAGGATCGCCTCGTGCCGGTCAAGGACGCGTCCGTCTTCGAGGAGCTCATCGACGACGCGCGCAAGGTCGTCTACAAGGACACGGGCCATCTCTCGATGCTCGAGCGGCCCGCGCGCTTCAACGCCGACGTCCACGAGTTCCTGCAGGAGCAGCCGGGCGAGCGCAAGCCCGAGGCGGACACGCGCAGCTTCGCGACGTGACCCCGCGCGCGCTTGGCGCGCTCGCGTCGCATCTATCCTTGGCTGCGTGGCGACCGCGGAGTCGAGCGTAGAGGCGCACCCCCCGGCAGAGGCCTACGGGCCGGCCGGGCGATCGGAGTGGATGGATCTCGACTGGCGCGCGCATCAGCGCTGGGTGCGGGTCGACGGACGCTGGGTGAACGTCGTCGACATCGGCTCGGGGCCGGTCGTCGTCCTCCTGCACGGGCTCGCCGGCTGCTGGCAGAACTGGCTCGAGACGATCCCCGCGCTCGCCCGCGACCATCGCGTGATCGCGCTGGACCTGCCCGGCTTCGGCGCGTCGCAGATGCCGGCCGAGACGATCTCGATGCCGGGCTACGCGCGGCTGCTCGACGAGCTCTTCGTCACGCTCGGGATCGACAGCGCCACGCTCGTCGGCAGCTCGATGGGCGGCTTCGTGGCTGCCGAGTTCGCGATCCGCTACGGAGCCCAGGTGCAGCGGCTGTGCCTGTGCTCGCCGGCCGGGCTGAGCATGGAGCACATGCGCAACGAGCGCAATCAGGGCTTCCGCGCGCAGATCGAGAACTACCTCTTCTTCGGCACCGGCTGGCTGGCGTCGAAGTCCGATCGCGTCGTGCGCTCGGAGCGGATGCGCCACGCGCTGCTGATGCTCGTCGCGGCGTACCCCGAGCGGCTGCCGAGCCCGCTCGTCGTCGAGCAGGTCCGCGGCGCCGGCAAGCCCGGCTTCGCCGATGCGCTCGACGCGATGACGTGCTACCCGCTCCGCGACCGCCTCGGCGAGATCGCGTGCCCGACCCTGGTCGTGTGGGGCGAGCTCGACCGCCTGGTCCCGCTGCGCGACGCGGGCGAGTTCGAGTGGCTGATCCCGCACGCGCGCAAGATCGTCTACGAGGACACCGGGCACCTCGTCATGCTCGAGCGTCCCGCGCGCTTCAACGCCGATCTGCGGGCGTTCCTCGAGGAGCGCCCGGGCCCGCAGAAGCCTGGGCCGGGGCGGCGCGCGTCGCGGCGCTGAGCGGTTGGCGGCGCGGGGCGCCGCGGTCTGCTTCGGGTCGCCGGGACGTGCCGAGTACGCTGCGTCGCATGGAGTCGACAAGCGCAGGCGAGCTCGTGAAGGTCACCGGTGAGCGCGGGCCCGCGCTCGACGGGATCGTGTTCGACACGCCCAGCAGGACGAAGGTCGTCGTCGCGGTGCTGGAGGCGGGGCGGGGCCCGGTCATGCGTACCGTGCATCTGGACGCGCTCGGCGAGCGCGCCGAGGCCGGCCCGCACGACCACGCGCTGCGCCTGCTCGTACGCCGCACGCCGGCGCCGGTTCGCGGCGGCGCCCGCGGCGGATCGGGCCCGGGACGCGGCAGCGCCGGTCACTCGCGCGGCGCCGCGCATCGCACGACCGGCCGGTAGGTCGCATGAGGTGACGGTGGCAGCGCCAGCCTCAGTCACGGGGCGCTGACCGCGTCCCACGGAAAGGAGAGTGGGACGCCGGTCGAGCGTGGACGGGCTACTTATGTGTCGGTGGGGCGGCGACTGCTGAGAGAGAGACGGTCACCGGGCCGTCTGCGGTGGAGAGGCTCATGTCGTCAGGCGGGTCCGCCACGACCGCACTGGCGAAGTTCTGCTTCGGCGTCAGCGTCGTGCGATCTCCATTCCTGGTCTTGAGGATTGCTTCGGACACACCGTCGGGGAGCAGTGCCGAGACCAGGTAGCCGTTGTCGACGATGGTCACGTCCACCATTGGCGTCTTCGGGTTGGTGGCGACGGCGTGCGTCGAGCATGTGCTGCTGGAGTACTTGCTGGCGCTGGTCTGCATGCACACGTACTTCGGTCCTACGGCGACGATCGTGCGATGGTCGGGGGTGTCGGCAACCTCGGCGGCGAACGGCAGCAGTTGAGCGCCGGTCGCGGATTCCCCAGGGCGGTTGTCGAGGTTGCGCTGGATCGCCGCCGTGTCGGCCGGTGACGCGAGCGGCGCGCTGGAGAGTGCTGAGAGGCCAGCGTGTATCGGCTGGCTGGGGGCGGCACTCACCGACGGTCCGGGCTCGTTCAGCGTGGTCGCGGCCGCGGCGACGCCGCCGGTGAGGCCGACGGCGATGATCGCGATCGCGCCTTGGCGAATTCGCCGGCGTTTGCGATGACGTGGCGCAGCCGCGGACAACCGCTCGCCCGCCTCGATGAGCTGGCTATCGAAACGATCCAATACGTCGGTCATGCCTGTGCCTCCAGCATCTTCCGCAGTCGGCGCAGGCCACGGCTCACGCGCTGGCGTACGACCATCTGGGAAGTTCGTGTGTCGTTGGCGATTTCGGAGTAGTCGCGGTCGTCGACGATGTGGGCACGTACCGCCTCGCGCTGATCTGCGGGCAGTCGCTCGAGCAGTTCGAGTACCCGCCCTTCCTCGGTCAGCGAGTCGATGCGCTGCAGATCGTCGTCGTCGAGGACCAATGGCTGAAGTCCGGCTTCACGTCGTGCTCGCTCGTCCACCAGGCCACGGCGATGTGCGTCGATGAGCTTGTTGCGGGCGATCGCGAACAGCCAAGCGATCGGGAGGTCGGGATCCTCGAAGTCATCGCGGTGGACGGCAACGAGCACAGCGGTGAAGGACTCAGCCATGAGGTCCATGGCAATGTCTCCTCGCCGTGCACGTCGAACGAGGTAGCCCAACAATAGCTCTCGATGACGTCGATAGAAGCACGCGAATGCTTCGGCCTCTCCCGCCCGAGCGGCATGAAGCAACTCGGAATCAGAGCAGCGTTGCAAAGTCGGCATATAGAGCATGACGTGGCGGCCGCCGTTTTGTGACCGCGTCAGCGGCGTCCCTGGCCCAAGCCGAACCACCCCAAGGTCTCGCCGGCGCGGATGGCCTGAACGGCTAGGGGCAGCCATCAGTCGAGGCCGTCCCATAGATGGTGATTTGGCCCGTGTATCCGCCTCCCCAATAGACATAGGCCCAACTGTCGGGAGATCCCCCCGAGAAGCACGCGCGCTTCTGGAAGTCGTTGGTGGCGCATCCCGAGCCGGTCCGGTAGTTGCCGGCCGCGGTGATGCCCTTCGCGCAGACTTCGGACAGGACGTAATCGCCGACGTCGGCCTTGACTCCCAGCCACGGATAGTAGATGTTCGGCGGGTAGCCTTGGTAGTCGTAGCACTGGCCCGCTGAATACGCGTAGCAATTCCAGTTGTGCGGAAACGCGGTGGCCGGGCTAGCAGCTGTTGAGCCAGCCGCGACGCCCGCGACGGCGCCTATCAGCAGGCACCGCTTTACGGCACGAGACGAACACTTCAATTGGGTGTAAATGGACACGCGTTGCATGCCGATCCCCTTCCTTGTCCGGTGGTTCGCGACCTCTGCGTACGTGGCGGCCGCGTCGAGAGGGCACGGACTTCCACGTACACTCCCGACGCTCGCCCCGCGCAATGCGGACCTTCGCTTGGGTGTCGCGACAAACGCTACCCAAGGCTTTAGCAGTAAGTGATGGGCGCCAGCGATTTTAGGCTGACAAAGTGCAGGGACTGCACGGATATCACACTACACCAAAGTCTGGTATCTAAAGCACCAGTTCAGGGGACGGCGGTCGCGATCGCCGGCTCGCGCGCGGCGGTCAGCGGAGCGCCCGCGAGCTGACCGCCGGCGCAGTCGGCGCACGCCACCGCTCGCCGCGGGTTGCGCACGAACGCCAGCCCGAGGATCCCGCCGAGCCCGACGAGCGCCGCGCTGATGCCCATGCCCGTGTGGAACGCCGCGACGGACGCCGCCTCGGTCGCGTGTCGCACCCGCGCCGCCTCGCCGGCCGCCAGCCCCGAGACGTCCGCGCGCGCGAGCACGCGATCCTCGGCGCTGCGCACGACCGCGCGACCGGCCGGCGACAGGGACGCCACGTCGATGCGCTCGTGCAGCGCCCCCGCGAACTGCGACGCGATCACGGCACCGAGCGCGGCGACCCCCAGCAGCCCGGCAGCGCGGGCGATCGCGTTGTTGATGCCCGACGCGATGCCCGCATGCTGCTCGTCGGCGTCCGACAGCACGGTCGCTGTCAGCGGCGCGACGGTCGCCGACAGGCCGATGGAGAACACGAGCAGCGCGGGGAACAGCTCCGTCCAGTAGTCGACGTCCGCGCCGACGCGCAGCAGCAGCACGAGGCCGCACGCCGCGACGAGCGGCCCGGCGCCCATGAAGTAGCGCGGCCCGATCCGGTCGGCGAGCATTCCCGCGCGCTTGGACAGCGCGAACATGACGATCGTCGTCGGCAGCGTCGCGAAGCCGGCCTGCAGCGCGTCGTAGCCGGCGACCTGCTGGAGGAACAGCACGAGGTAGAAGAAGAGGATCGACAGCCCCGCGTACATCGCGAGCGTCTGCAGGTTGCCGGCCGCGAAGTTGCGGCGCCTGAAGAGCGCGAGCTCGAGCATCGGGTGCGCCGTCGTCGCCTCGCGCGCGAGGAACAGGCCGAGGAACGCGATGCCCGCCAGGCCGGGGACGAGCACGTCCGGCGCGCCCCAGCCCGAGGCGGGCTCGCGGATCAGCGCGAGCGTCGGGCCCGCGAGGCCCAGGAACGAGAGCGCCGCGCCGGGCCAGTCGATGTGCGGCCGCTCGCTCGCGCGCTCGCGCTCAGGCACGGCGATCGAGATCAGCACGAGCGTCGCGATCACGAACGGGATGTTGATCGCGAAGATCCAGCGCCACGACGCGCCGTCGATGAGCTGGCCGCCGACGAGCGGCCCGACGACGGTCGCGATCCCCGACCACGCCGTCCACGAGCCGACCGCGCCGCCGCGCTGCGCCGGCGGGAAGGCCGCGACGATCACGGCCAGCGCACTCGGCGTCAGCAGCGCGCCGAACACGCCCTGCGCGACGCGCCCGGCCACGACGACCTCGATCCTCGGCGCGAGCGCGCAGACCAGCGACATCGCGCCGAAGCCGACGACCCCGACCGTGAACACGCGCCGCTCGCCGAGCAGGTCGCCGAGCGATCCGCCGACGAGGATCAGCGCGGCGAGCGCGAGCAGGTAGCCGTTGGAGACCCACTGCTGCCCGGCGAGCCCGCCGCCGAGGTCCTTCTCGATCGCCGGCAGCGCGACGTTGACGACCGTCGAGTCGAGGCCGACGACGAACGTGCCCATGATCGCGGCCAGCAGGCTGAGGCGCTGGGTGCGGGTCATCGCGTGCGTGTCGCCTCGCGCATCGTGGCGAGCACACTACGGCCGAGCGGAAGCCGTCACCGGGCGAGACCTCCCCGCACGCTACGGTGCGGGCATCGACGAGATCGCCGCCGACGCCGCCGCAACCGAAGAGGACGAGACGGTCAGCGACCAGCTCGAGCGCTGGTTGCGGGGCGACGGGCGCAAGACGCTCGGCAGCCTGATCGAGGTCTTCGGCGAGCGCAGCTTCGCGATCGTCTTCGCGCTGCTGATGGCGCTGCCGGCGCTGCCGCTGCCGACGGCCGGCGCGACGCACGTGCTCGAGGTCATCACGATGCTGCTCGCGCTCGAGCTGATCGCGGGTCGGCGCGACATCTGGCTGCCCGAGCGCTGGAAGCGCCTCGAGCTCGGCGGCGGCTCGCGCGAGAAGTTCGTCGCCAAGCTGCTCGGCCTGATCCGCCGCCTGGAGCGCTTCTCGCGCCCGCGCGGCCGGCGCCTGTTCGACTACCGCCTCAGCGGGATTTTGTTCGGCCTCGCGGTGCTGGTGCTGACGCTGCCGGCGTTCCTCGCGCCGCCGTTCTCCGGCCTCGACACGCTGCCCTCGATCGGCGTCGTCGTGCTGGCACTCGGCGTGCTGCTGACGGACGTCGTCCTCGCCGGCGCCGGCCTGGTCGTCGGCTCGTTCGGCGCCGTGCTGATGATCGGCTTCAGCAGCCTCGTGCTGAAGTGGACGAAGGAGCTGTTCTAGAGCTGCCGCCGGCTGGCTAGTTCTGCTTCCATGGATCCAGGACCTCGATTCCCGTCGCCTCGAAGTCACGCACGTTGCGAGTAGCCAGCACCGCCCCGCGGCAGCGACTGATCGCTGCGATCTGCGCGTCGGCGGTGCTGATCGGCCGACCCTGACGCTCGCGCTCGGCCACCACGTCGGCGTAGTGCTCAGCCGCCTCGCAATCAAATGGGAGGACCCGACCGGAGAAGTCCTCGTGTACGAGAGCGGCGACGGCAGCGGCCAACTCGGTCTTGCGGGCGCCTCGACTCAGCCGGGCGACGCCATGCAGCAGTTCGGCGACCGTGATCGCCGTGACGGCCAGTCCGTCGGCGGCTTGCTCATCGACCCACGTCACCACCCGCGCCGCGGGCTGCCTGCGCATCAGCTCGGAGAGGACGTTCGTGTCGAGAACGATCATCCCCCGAGGTCAGCGGCCCGTGGAGCATCGGCTCGAGATGGGAGCTCGAGCGCATCGCCCGCGAGCCCTGCGAAGCGATCGCGGATCCGGCTTCCCAAGCGATCGTTCACCCCGTCGCCACCGACGAGCGAGGATCGCAGGATCGCGCGGGCCTCCGCCTCCATCGAGCGTCCATTCTCGGCTGCCCTGACGCGGAGCCGCGCCTTGAGGCCGTCATCGAGATTGCGCACCGTCAGTGTCGCCATCGAACACCGCCCTCGGTTGCGTTGCATGCAATGCATGCAACGCTATCAACGACGTCACCCGACCGGCGTGAGGCGCGATCCCTTGGATGCCCCGTCCCAACACCGCCCTGACCGTGACGCTCAGCTCGCGCGCCGGGCGAGGCGACCCTCGGCGATGGCGCCGAGGTCGATGTCGTCGAGCGACGACACGACGATGTCCGCGTCCGCGCCCTCGAGCAGCGCCTCGTCGTCGTGGCGGGCGAGGCCGAGGGCGGCGAACGCGCCGGCCTTCGCGGCCTGCACGCCGGATACCGCGTCCTCGACGACGAACGCCGCCGACGGGTCGACGCCGAGCTCGGCCGCGGCCGTCAGGAAGATCTGCGGGTGCGGCTTGCCGCGCTCGAAGTGGCGGCCCGAGATGTCGACGTCGAACGCGCCCAGCAGCGTCAGCCCGGGCGACAGCCAGGGGTACGAGAGGCCCTGAGCCTCGGCGAACTCGTCCAAGCGGATCTGACGCAGGAACAAGCCCGCGTTGCGCGAGGACGAGGCCGCGGCCACCAGCACACCCGCGTCCTTCATCGCCAGCAGGAAGCGCAGCGCGTCGTCGTACGCCGAGAACCTCCCCGCCTCGATGAGCTCGACCACGACCTCCTGCTTGCGCTCGGCGTACGCGTTCACGCGCGCGCCGTCGGGGTCCGGCACGCCGAAGTGCTCGAGCGCGGCCGTCGCGCCCTCCATCCGCGGCTTGCCCGACAGCACCTGCTGGTAGACCTGCGGCGTGAAGGCGTCCGGCGTCCACGTCGTCTGCTCGCGGACGTCGGCCCAGTCGCCCCGCATCAACGCGTCGAACGTGTCGCGCCATGCGGCCTCGTGCGGCGAGTCGACGAGCACGCCGTCGACGTCGAAGATCGCTCCTGCGAATCCCATGCTCGGTCAGCTCCCCTGTCCGACGGGGGCGGGCGTCGCGAGCGCGAACGTGCAGCGCTCGCCGGCGCCGAGCTCGCGTACGTCGTCGCCGATGCCGACCTTGATCGGCCGGCTGAAGCCACCGGTGATGACGACGGTCAGCTCGTCGCGGCCGACCGTCACGCGGATCGGCGTGCCGCGCACCTGCATCGGGAACGACAGCCCGTCGAGCTTGTCGGTCAGCGTCGGCGCGAAGTACAGGACGCCGTCGCGGATCTCGGCACCCGTGTAGGCGCGCTGGACGAGGTCGACCGTCCCCGCCATGACCCCGAGGTGGATGCCCTCCTTCGTCGTGCCGCCCTGCACGTCGCCGACGTCGGACTCGAGCGCCACCAGGAAGCGCTCCCACGAGTGCTCGGGGTCGATCGGGGCGAGCACGCCCGCGTGCGCGATGTAGCTCAGCGTCGAGCCGTGCGAGGTGCGCTTGTCGTAGTAGTCGATCGTCGCCCGCGCGCTGTCGGGACCCCACGCGTAGCCCAGGCGCTCGAACAGCCGCCCGATCTCGTCGGGCGAGAAGAGGAAGAACAGCAGCACCGTGTCGGCCTGCTTGGCGAGCTTGTAGCGGTCGGGATCGTCGCCCTCGGCGCGCAGGATCCGGTCGAGGCGCTGGATGTTGGCGTGCTTGGCGCGGTAGGCGTCCCAGTCGAGCTCCTCGAGCTCGTCGTAGCCCTCGAACTGGCTGATGATGCCGTCGCCGTGAAACGGGACGTACATCTTGCGGCTCATCTCGTCCCACTTCGCGATCTCGTCGTCGTCGAGGCCGAGCTTCGCGCGCAGCGTGTCGCGGCGGCGCTGGGTCAGCAGCCCGAGCACCGTGCCGGCCTGCTCGCAGATCCACGCCACCATCACGTTCGTGTAGGCGTTGTTGCGCAGCCCGTTCTCCTCGGCGTCCGGGTACTTCTCGTGAAACTCGTCGGGACCCATGACGCCGTGGATCTCATAGCGGTCGCGATCCGGGTTGTAGTGCGCGATCGAGCCCCAGAAGCGCGCGATCTCGAGCATCATCTCGCCGCCGTGGTCGCGCAGGAAGTCGAGGTCGTCGGTCGCCTGGTGGTAATGCCAGATGTTGTAGAAGATCGCCGCGTTCACATGGCGCTGGCGGTGGCTGAGGTCCGGGTCCCACTGTCCGGACAGCGGATTGAGGTGAACGATCTGCGTCTCCTCCGAGCCGTCGCTGCCGCTCTGCCACGGGAACATCGCGCCCTTGTAGCCGGCGGCGCGTGCCGCCGCGCGCGCCTCGCCCAGGCGCCGGTAGCGGTACATCAGAAGCTCGCGCGTGATGTCCGGCAGGCGCGTCGTGAGGTAGCGAAAGACGTACAGCTCGTCCCAGAACACGTGGCCGCGGTAGGCCTCGCCGTTGAGGCCGCGGGCGGGCACGCCCGCGTCGTGGTTGGTCGTGTGCATCGAGCAGACCTGCAGGATGTGGGAGATGTGCAGCCGCAGCAGCTGCTGCACGCGCTCGTTGTCCGGCAGGTAGACGTCGCTGGAGCGCCACAGCTCGTCCCACGCGCGCGTGTGGCGCTGCAGCGCCTCCGCGAAGTTCGGGTAGCGCGCGCAGGACTTGCCGGCGTTGCCGAGCGGCTCGTTGATCGCGCGGTCGCGCGAGGTGTAGAAGGCGACGAGCTTCTCGACGCGCACCGTCTCGCCCCGGCGCAGCTCGAAGCCGAGCACGTGCTGGATGTAGTCCTCCATCTGGTAGAGCGTGCGGCGCACGTCGACGACCTCGGCGTCGCGGAAGACGCGCGTGCGCGCCGCCTGCGCGACGTAGATGTTCGACTGGCGCGTCTCGACGTGCAGCGCGATCAGCTCCGGCCCGAACGTGCGCGGCGAGACGGGGTCGAGGTGGCGGCCCTCGAGCTGGCGGTAGCGCGCGACGCCGCCGTTGGTGACGCGGCCGTCGAGCGCCGAGACGACCTCGACCGCGCCCGACCAGTTCTCCGCCGTCAGCGTCCACTCGATCGCGGCCTGGTGGGAGTGCGCCATGCTCGCGAAGCGCCGGCTGCGCAGCGACGTCTCGCGCCCCGCGCGGTCGCGGAAGCGCAGCTCGCGGACGACCATCGCGGTGGCGATGTCGTAGGCGTGGCGGTAGTCGAGCAGCTCGACGTTGTCGAAGCGGATCGCGTCCTCGTCCTCGATCTTCAGCATCAGGACGAGCCAGTTGGGCAGGTTGACGAGATCCTCGTTGAGGACCGGCCGCCCGCCCATGATCGTCGTCTCGCGGTTGTAGAGGCCGTGGGCGTACGTGCCGGGGTAGTGGACGTCGTCGGCGTCCTCCCACTCGGCGGCTCCGCGGGTGCAGAAGTAGCCGTTCCCGGTCGAGGTCAGCGCCTCGCGCAACCCCTCGTCTGAGCGATCGAACGCGTCGTATACCAGCGGTCGCTCGTCCATCGAGCTGTGACGCTAGCGCACCCTCGTTGCGGGGAGGTTGCCGCTCCGTGAGGCGTCCGGCGCAGGGGGGCGAGAAGGGGCTCGCCGGGGCCTGTAGGGGTGATGAGACGTGTTCGAACGCGAGGAGGGCCGCTGTACGATGACCCATCCTCGACGTGGCGCTACGACGTGGGAGCCAAGAAGTCCGTCTACGAGCAGTGCGGCTTGCGTGAGCTCTGGCTCGTCGACACGGTCTCGAAAAGCGTGATCGTCTACCGGCGCTCCGCGTCGCACGTAGCTGAGTTCGACATCGCCCTCGAGCCGACCGCCGACGAGTCGTTGACATCGCCGCTGTTGCCTGGATTCGCGCTCAGGATGAGCGATCTGTTCGGGTAACTGAGCGGCGCAGCGGCCGGCCCCGGGGGAGGGCCGGTCGCCGGGGTCGCCGGGGTCTGGTCTGTGCGGGCCGCGCGCGCTCAGGCGGCGGCCGGCGGCGGGCCGTGCCGCGCCGGGCGGTTGGCGGCGAAGGCGGCCTGGACCGCGTCGCTGCTGAGCCCCAGGCTCGTCGCGATCGCGGCGTACATCGCGGTCTGGCGGGCGGCGTCCGCCGTCTTGCGGGCCGCGTCGATCTTGTCGAAGGCGGCCTTGACCGTCGCCTCGTCGAGGTTCAGCCCGGTCGCGAGCGCGCTGATCAGCTTCGCGTCGTCCGGCTTGGCCGGGCGGCCGCCGGCCGGCTTCGTGCCGGCGGCGGGCTTGGCGCCGGCGGCGGGCATCGCCGGACGGTTCGCGTCGAGGATCGCCTGGACCTTCGCGGCGTCGACGCCGAGCGCCATCGCGAGCGTCGACGCCATCGATGCCGGCTTGCCGCCCGTCCCCTGCGCCGGCTTCGCCGCGTCCTGCGCCGCCTTCAGCTGCGCCGTGGTCACGCCGAGCGCCTTGGCGATCGCCGCGAGGTTCGCGCTCGACATCGTCGGGCCGCCGCCGTGGCGGTCACCCGGACCTGCGGAGTGCGAGGCCTTGGTCGAGCCGCTGGTCTGCGATGCGGCCTGCGCGACCCCGATCCCGCCGGCTCCGACGAGCGCGGCGGCGGATACGGCTGCGGTGATCCTGCGAACTCGGGACATGTGAGGCTCTCCTCGACGTCGTGGCAGAGCGCTGTCGCTCGCCGGTGACAGCAAGATCGGGCACGAGCCTGAGCCGAGCCTGTGAGGCGACTGGGACTTCGCCGGTTGTGAAGATCTCGTCGAGCGTGCGCCGAATCACACCCGCGCCTGCGGGGTTCGTGCACAGTGACGACATGGACCCGTCGACCGTCACCTACGCCCCGGAGATCGCGGAGCGGCTGCGGCTGCTGTACGTCGAGCGGGCGCTGGCCGAGATCGAGGGCCTCGCCGACAACGCCAGCTACATGGAGGATCTCGAGGACGAGATCAGCGGCTGCCGCGACGCCTACGTCGGCGCGGCCGTGACGGAGATCGCCGTGCTGCGCGGCGTGCTCGGCTCGCGGCTCTGCGGCTGACTCCCGCGCCGCTCGCTCGCTGACGGCTGCGGTCACGGCGAGCGGACACGTCATACGCGGTAGAACGAACGTAGGACGATGCTCAGCCTTCGCGTCTCCGATGCAGAGGCCGTCGAAGTGCAGCGGTGGGTCCAGACGCTCGGCATCGATCGCTCCGAGCTGCTGCGAGAGGCACTGCACCGCCGGCTCGTCGAGCTACGTGGTGAGCACGACGCCTCGAGATGGCTGGAGAGCCTCGCCACGGAGGGCGAGCAGCCTTCCGGCGTCGGGTGACGGCGCTGTCGACGCCGCGGATGGCCCAGGCGTGCCCACCCTGCGCGACGCGCTCGGCTGCCGAGCCGCGCGATCCCGCCGTCTACCGGGTCAGCATCCGCTCCAGCAGCACGTCCGGGTGCAGGCCCTCGAAGCGGTTGAGCATGAAGTCGCTGGTGAAGAGGGCCATGAAGGTGCCGTCGGAGCGGTAGAGGATGTCGGCGTGGCGGCTCGCGCGCAGGACCTCCGCGCCCTCCTTGTCCGTGCGCCGCGCGAGCGTCCAGTTCGTCGGGTCGAGGCCGACGACGACGCCGAACTCGTGCTCCAGGCGGGCCACGGCGACCTCGAACTGCAGCGGCCCGACCGCCGCCAGGACGGGAGCCGGATCGGCGCCCGGGTCGCGGCGCAGGAGGTGCACGACGCCCTCCTCGGCGAGCTGCTCGAGGCCGCGGTGAAACTGCTTGTGACGGGTCGCGTCGCGGTTTCTCACCGTGACGAAGTGCTCGGGCGCGAGCGTCGGGATCGGCGGGAACGTCACGGGCTCGTCGAGGTACAGCGTGTCGCCGACGCGCAGGTCCGCCGCGTTGATGACGCCGACGACGTCGCCGGGGAACGCCTCGTCGAGCACGACGCGGTCGTCGCCGAAGACCTCGTGCGCGTGCGCGAGGTTGAACGGGCGTCCGCTGCGCGCGTTCATCACGCGCATCCCGCGCTCGAAGCGCCCCGACGCGATCCGCAGGAACGCGACGCGGTCGCGGTGGCGCGGGTCCATGTTCGCCTGGACCTTGAAGACGAGGCCGGAGAACGGCGCCTCGACGGGGCGCGGGACGCCGTCGACGTCGACGCGCGGCGTCGGCGACGGCGCGATCTCCAGCAGCGCGTCGAGCAGCAGGCCGACGCCGAAGTTCGACACCGCCGAGCCGAAGAACACCGGCGTCGCGCGGCCGGTCGCGAAGTCGCCGGCGTGAAGCGTGCCGCCCGCGCCGTCGAGCAGGTCGAGCTCGTCGGCGGCCGTCGCCCACGCGTCGCCCTCGCGCTCGGCTGCCTGGGCCGGCGTCATGAGCTCCTCGGGCGCGCGCTTGGCGCCGCCCGCCGTGCGCGTGAAGCGGTGGAAGGTGCCGGTCGCGCGGTCGACGACGCCGCGGAAGTCGCCGGGGATCCCGACCGGCCACGTCGCCGCGACCGGGGTCAGCCCGAGCACGCTCTCGATGTGGTCGATCATCTCGAGCGGATCGAGGCCGGGGCGGTCGTACTTGTTGACGAACGTGATCAGCGGGATCCGCCGCGCCTGCGCCACCTCGAACAGGCGCAGCGTCTGCGCCTGCACGCCGCGCGCCGCGTCGAGCAGCATGACCGCGCAGTCCGCGGCCGCGAGCACGCGCAGCGTGTCCTCGGAGAAGTCCTTGTGGCCGGGGGTGTCGAGCAGGTTGAAGACCGCGCCCGCGTACTCGAAGCGCAGCACGGTGCTCGTCACCGAGATCCCGCGGCGGCGCTCGATGTCCATCCAGTCCGAGGTCGTCGCGCGGCGGCTGCGCCGGCCCTGCACCGCGCCCGCCTCGTCGATCGCGTCGGAGTACAGCAGCAGCTTCTCGGTCAGCGTCGTCTTGCCCGCGTCCGGGTGCGAGATGATCGCGAACGTCCGGCGGCGCGCGGCCTGCGTCGCGATCGCGCCGCCGCCGGCCGCGGGGGCGCTGGGTGCGGCCGTCGTGGTGCTCACCGCGGAGCGCCGCTCGCGGGTTGGGCCGGGCGCGCGCCGTCGCAGCTCGTGGGTGTCGCGGCGCGCAGCATGACCACAGCGAGGGTAGCGCCGTCGATCGGCCGGTCGACGGACGACGTGCTCACCGTAATTCACTGGTGCGAGCCCACCACCAGGGGCCGATCCCGTGCCGACGGCCGGGTGATCGCCGATCCACTGCTCGTCTGCCTGGTCCGCCGCAGCTGTGTCGCGGCGGCATGTCGATTCGCTTCAGCGGCTGCGTGGTGAAGGACGTGCGCGAGAAGAGCCGAGCGTTCCTGGCGGGGGCGCTGGACCGCGACAAGGCCCGGGTGGGGCGGCTGTTCGCCCGGGCGGGCTTCGACTGCGCGCAGGTCATCACCGCCTGAAGCCGGCGGGGTCGTGCGTGGCCGCGGCGCGATCCTGGCCCGCCGTGTGACGCGGCGAGCTCGGGGGTAGGGGTCGCCGCATGGGCGGTGCGCTGCATCCGGGGGTCGATCGTGCCGGCGCGAGCTTCGAGCTGGATCGTCTCGAGCTCGAGGACGGGCTGCTCGTGGTCAGTGGCTCGTGGTTCGGCCTGCGCGGGCTGCGCTTCGTCCGTCCGGCGCTCGTCGTCGACGGGCGCCGAGTGCTGGCGCGGATCGAGGACAAGCCGTGGCCGGTCGGGGAGGACGGCCGCTGGACGGCCGCGTTCCCCTGGCGCGGATCCGACGAGGTCGAAGCGTCGCGCGCCACGCTGGTCGTCGCGCCGAGCGTCGAGGTGGCGCTGGAGCGCGACGCGCAGCTCGCGAGCCCGCCGCCCGGCGGTGGCATGCCGGCGGCGCTCCCGGCGCCGGCGCCGCGGGCGATGCCGGAGGATGCAGCCACGGCCTCGGTCCCGCGCGGGCGCGAGCGGGCGATCCCGGAGGATGCGGGCACGGCCTCGGTCTCGCGCGGGCGCGAGCGGGCGATCCCCGAGGATGCGGGCACGGCCTCGGTCCTACGCGGGCGCGAGCGGGCGACCGCCGCCGGCGACCGCGACGAGAAGTGGTCGCCGGGCGGCCACACCGTCGCCGATCGCTCGCCGGCCGCCGAGATCGCGCGGCTGGAGCGCGAGCTCGACGCGGCTGGCGCCGAGCTCGCCGAGGCGTGGACGGCCGCCGACCGTCACGAGGCGCGCAGCCGCGAGCTCGAGCACGTCGCCGGGCGCGAGCGCCGCGCCGCGGACGAGGCCGAGACGGCGCGCGACGACCTCGTGCGAGCGCACGCGATCGCCGTCCAGGATCGCGATCGTGCCGTCGCGCGCTGCGAGGAGGCGATCGTCGACCGCGAGGCCGCGATGCGCGCGCACCGGCGGATGCAGGAGCAGCGCGACGAGGCGATCGAGCAGCGCGAGTCCGCCGCCACGCGCCGCGAGGAGGCGCTCGCACAGCGCGACGAGGCGCGGATGGCCCGTGACGAGGTGCTGCTCGCGCACCGCGCGCTGCAGCGTCAGCTGCGCGGCGAGTGGGCGCAGGCCGATCGCTCGCGCCCCGCGAGCGACGGCGACGGGCACGCGCCGCGGGCCGCCGCGGCGGAGTCCGACGGCGAGCGCGCGGACGGGCTCGGCGCGGAGGCGGCGTCGGATCCGGACTGGTCCTCGCCGCTCGGCGTGCGCGTCATCCCGGCGGCGCGCACGGTCGCGGCGCACCTGCATCGCGCGCAGCGCGTTCGCGAGCACGGCGTGACCGCGTTCGACCTGTGGGTCATGCGGATCCTCGGCACGATCGCCGCGGTCTGCTTCCTCACGCTGCTCGTGATGATCCTGAAGGCGTTCTTCGCGTTCTGACGGGCGTCCGGCTGCGGCCCGCCGGCGCGTGGCGGGTCAGGTGGTCGCGAACGCCAGCAGCGTCAGGCACACCGCGACCTCGGCGAGCGCGACCGTCGCGCCGAGCGTGTCGCCCGTGCGCCCGCCGAGCGCGCGCCGCGCCCACGCGCTCGCGATCCCGGCGACCGCGGCCCCCGCGGCGACGCTCGCCAGGCCGTCGACCGGACCGTCGATCAGCACGGCGGCCACGATCGTCGCGGCGCTCGCGACGATCAGCGGCGCGCGTGCGACGGTGAAGCTCGCGCCGAGGCCGTCGGCCCGTGCGGTGGCCGTCGCCGTCGCGTGCACGAGCGCGGCCCAGCGGCCGACGATCGCGGCCGTGACGAGCGCGCGCAACGCCGCGTGATCGGACAGCGTCGCGAGCGCCCCGACGAGCAGCAGCGCCCAGCCGAGCAGCGCGAGCGTGCCGAACGCGCCGATCGCGGAGTCGCGCATGACGGCCAGCCGGCGCTTGCGGTCGCCGCGCACGCCGAGGCCGTCGGCGCAGTCGGCGAGCCCGTCCTGGTGCAGCGCGCCGGTGACGGCGACGAGCACGACGAGCGCGAGCACCGAGGCGACGGCCGGGCCGAAGAGCGCCGCGGAGCAGGTGCGCACCGCGCCCGCGAGCAGCCCGACGAGCGCGCCGACGGCGGGAAACCAGACGGCCGCGCGACCCAGGTCCGCCGCTACCCCGCGGCGCGGCCGGATCGGGATCACGGTCAGGAACGTCAGCGCGAGCGCGGCGCCGTCCAGCGGCCGGCCGTCGGGCGCGCCGTCCGCGTCGAGCGGTCGGCGGTGGGGCGTGCCGTCGGCGTCGAGCGGCGGGTG
>DATAZX010000044.1:0-21086 GCA_036271815.1 Solirubrobacteraceae bacterium | reverse complement strand
CGGCCCCGCCTCGCGCGACGACGTCGCGTCCTACACGGGCCTGCGCAAGACCGACCTCGCGCCCGTGCTCGCCCGCCTGCGCCTGCGCGTGTTTCGCAGCACTGCCGGCGTCGAGCTGCTCGACGTCCCGCGCGGCGAGCTGCCGGATCCGCGGACGCCCGCGCCCGTGCGCTTCCTGCCGACGTGGGACGCGACGCTGCTCGCCCACGCGCGCCGCGCCGGCATCCTGCCCGAGGAGCACCGGTCGAAGATCTTCCACACGCGCAACCCGCATTCGCTGCCGACCTTCCTCGTCGACGGCGCCGTCGCGGGTACGTGGCGCCATGAGCAGGGCCGGATCGAGCTGGCGCCGTTCGGATCGCTCGATGCCGCCACGCTGCGCGACCTGCGCGAGGAGGCGCAGCGGCTGGCCGCCTTCCACGCGTGACCGCACGCCGCCGCGACTTGTAGTTGCGCATGCAACCATCTATCCTGGTGGGCACGTGAACGCAGAGACCCGTCGCATCACCGCCCTCTTTCGCCCCTACCGGGTGCGCCTCGGCGCGGTGCTCGGCATGATCGCGATCAGCGCCGGGCTCGGGATGGTCACGCCGTTCCTGCTGCGCGCGGTGCTCGACAAGGCGATCCCGCAGGGCGACACGACGCTGCTGGCCTGGCTCGTCGGCGGCATGGTCGCGATCTCGATCGCGACCGGCGTCATCGGGGTCGGCCAGACGTGGCTGTCGAACCTCGTCGGCCAGCGCGTGATGCACGATCTGCGCACCGCCGTCTACCGCCACCTGCAGCGCCTGTCGCTCGCGTTCTTCACGCGCACGCGCACCGGCGAGGTGCAGTCGCGGATCGCCAACGACATCGGCGGCGTGCAGAACGTCGTCACGACGACCGCGACCTCGATCGTCTCGAGCGCGACGACGGTGCTGACGACGATCGTCGCGATGATCGTGCTCGACTGGCGCCTGGCGGCGTTCAGCCTCGCGCTGCTGCCGTTCTTCGTCTGGCTGACGCGCCGCGTCGGCAACGAGCGCAAGCGCATCACGTCCAAGAAGCAGGGCCGGCTCGCGGACATCAGCTCGCTCGTCGAGGAGTCGCTGTCGGTGTCGGGCGTGCTGCTCGGCAAGACGATGGGCCGCTCGGACGAGCTCGCCGACCGCTTCACGGCCGAGTCCGCGCAGCTCGCCGAGCTCGAGGTGCAGTCGCGGATGGCCGGGCGCTGGCGGATGTCGGTCGTGCAGATGGCGTTCGCGATCATGCCCGCCTTCGTCTACCTGTTCGCCGGGCTCACGATCGCCGGCGGCTCGGACACGGTCTCGATCGGCACGGTCGTCGCGTTCACGACCCTGCAGACGCGGCTGCTGTTCCCGATCGGGTCGCTGCTGAACGTCGGCCTCGACATCCAGACCTCGCGCGCGTTGTTCGAGCGCATCTTCGAGTACCTCGACCTGCCGGTCGACATCACGGAGCGCCGCGACCCGGTGGCGCTCGATGCCGAGGCGGTCGCCGGCGAGGTGCGCTTCGAGAACGTCTCCTTCCAGTACGACGAGGGCGGCGCGCGGACGCTGGCCGGCGTCGACCTCGTGGTCGCGCCGGGTACGACGACCGCGATCGTCGGCGAGACCGGGTCGGGCAAGACGACGCTCGGCTACCTCGTCTCGCGGCTGTACGACGTCACGGGCGGTCGCGTCACGATCGACGGCACCGACGTGCGCGACCTGTCGTTCGCGTCGCTCGCGCGGACGGTCGGGCTCGTGTCGCAGGAGACCTACCTCTTCCACTCGACGATCGGCGAGAACCTGCGCTTCGCGCGCCCCGACGCGACCGACGAGGATCTCGTCGCGGCCGCGCGCGCCGCGCGCATCCACGATCTCGTCGCGTCGCTGCCCGATGGCTACGACACGGTCGTCGGCGAGCGCGGCTACCGCTTCAGCGGCGGCGAGAAGCAGCGCATCGCGATCGCGCGGACGATCCTGCGCAACCCGCCGGTGCTCGTGCTCGACGAGGCGACCTCGGCCCTCGATAGCGAGACCGAGCGCGCCGTCCAGGAGGCGCTCGACCAGCTCGCCGAGGGCCGCACGACGATCGCGATCGCCCACCGCCTGTCGACCGTCCGCGACGCCGACGAGATCGTCGTGCTCGACGGCGGCCGGATCGCAGAGCGCGGCACGCACGACGAGCTGATGGCGCGCGGCGGGCGCTACGCGCAGCTCGTCACCGGCGGCGAGGCGGCGGCGTCGGAGATGGCGACCGTCTGAGATCCATCAGTCGAGGTGCAACGCGGAGCGGATGGCCGCGGTCAGCGCACCTTCCCGAGCGCGAGAACGACCGAGCTGCGCTATCTGGATCGGTCGCCCCGATCGAGGCCGAACGGCGTAGCCGCCGCGTACCGATCCGGGATCGGCTCTCCGTGCGCACGGTCCGGCGACGGCCGAGGTGGGATGGCGCGACGCGTTATCCTCCTAAAGCCGACCGGCTATAACTGAATTGACAGGGGACCGTCATGCTGCACTCCCAACTTGCGTGGTGGATCGGGGGACCGATCCTCGGCCTGTGCGTCGTCGCGATGCGCTGGCTCATGAACGAGCGGCTCGGCGTGATGGGCGCCTGGTCGGACGTCGTCGACACGGTCGCGGCGAAGAAGCTGTCCTTCGGGCCGTTCGGCTGGGTGCTGTTCGGGCTGATCGCCGGCTCGGCCGTCTTCGGCCTCGTCGCCGGCGGCCCCGACTTCCACGGCTACGGCTGGCTGACCGCCACGTTCACCGGCACCGGCGGCACGATTCTCGTCGTCGCGATCCTGTTCGCGTGCGGCGTGCTGATCGGCGTCGGGACGAAGATCGCCGGCGGCTGCACCTCCGGCAACGGCCTCAGCGGCAACGCCATGGTCTCCCCCGCGAGCATGGTCGCGACCGCGACGTTCTTCGCGACCGGCATCGCCGTCACGCTGATCACGAAGGCGCTGATCTAGATGACCCCGCGTACCACCCGCACTCGCATCGGCGGACTCGGCATCGGCATCGTCTTCGGCGTCGTCCTCTCCTGGTCGGGGATGACGAGCCCGGACGTCATCCGCCAGGGCCTGCTGTTCCAGAGCGCCTACCTGTTCCTGTTCTTCTTCGGCGCGGTCGCGACGGCGTTCATCGGCCTGCGGATCCTGCGCAAGCGCGCCCCGCGCGCGCTGCTCACGGGCGAGCGCGTCCAATGGGAGACCGTCAAGCCCGAGCGCCGCCACGTCGTCGGCAGCCTGCTGTTCGGGATCGGCTGGGGCGTCGCCGACGTCTGCCCCGGCCCGATCGCCACGCAGCTCGGCCAGGGCATCCTCTGGGGCGTCCCGACGACGGTCGGCCTCGTGCTCGGGATCCTGCTCTTCCGCCGCATGCAGGCGCGCGCGCCGTCGAGAGCCGCCGAGCGCTCCGCGACGGCCTCGGTCATCCCGTCGCCTGTCGCGGCCGACGCCACCGCGTAGGGCGCCCGCCCGGGCCGGCGTCGGCGAGGACGACGAGACGAGCCCGCGCGCGGCGTGGGGCGCCGCGCGCGGGCTCCTTGCGCGTCTCGCGGCCACCGAGGAGGAGATGGGGCCAGCGACCGCGATGCTGCGCAAGCTTGTTGTGTCAGCGGAGGCCGAGAGCCCCCGCGATGCGACCGCCGAGGCCCGCCGGAGCGGCGCCCTCGGCGGGACCGTCGACCTCGTGCAGGTGGCCGTTCTCGACGTGGTACACGAAGCCGCGCACGGAGTGCTTGTGCGGGATGAACGGGCTGGCCTGGATCCGCGCGATCGACTGGCGGACGTCGGCCTCGAGGTCGGGGAACGCCTCGGCGGCCCACTCCGGCTTGATCCCGATCTCGGCCTGGATGCCATTCCTGAACTCGTCGTCGGTGAACGTGAGCATGCCGCAGTCGGTGTGGTGGATGAGGATGATCTCCTCGGTTCCGAGCAGGCGCTGGGAGATCGCGAGCGAGCGGATCTCGTCGTCGGTGACGACGCCGCCGGCGTTGCGGATCACGTGGGCGTCGCCCTCGCTGAGGCCGAGCACGCCGTAGGGGTTCAGGCGGGCGTCCATGCACGCGAGGATCGCGACCTTGCGCGCGGGCGGCAGCGGAAGGTGCCCCTTGTCGAACGAGGCCGCGTAGGCCTGCGCGTTGGTCAGCAGCTCGTCGGTCGTGCTCATGAGGCGCCCTCCAGGGTTGATTGGAGATCCTATTCTACACAAACCTGATCGGGTTTATATGGTTTGGCGTGTTCGTGCTCCTCCACACCTCCCGAGAGGGCAGGCGGCGACGACCCCACACGGCGGCGAGCCGGTGAAGGAAGACGCGCCGACCGGCCGCCGAGGCCGGGCTCAGCCGAGCGGCGGAGGGGTCACGCGTGCGGTGAGGCCCAGCGGCGCACCGGACGTGACCGCCCAGGTGCCCTGGGGGAAGTACTCCGTGTCAGGAGCCTCCCCGCCGAGCGCCGTCGGAACCAGCGTCGGCGCGATGAACGACGGCTGCAGCGCGACGACGTAGCCCGACCCCGCGCCCGGCTGCGCCACGCCCCACGGCGCGAGCAGCGAGG
The DNA here is from genome assembly GCA_036271815.1 of Solirubrobacteraceae bacterium. Classification (GTDB taxonomy): domain Bacteria; phylum Actinomycetota; class Thermoleophilia; order Solirubrobacterales; family Solirubrobacteraceae; genus CADCVQ01. The sequence continues at coordinate 16,540 of DATAZX010000044.1, read as the reverse complement.
TCGTGAAGACGCGCGGCTTGCGGAGGTTCGCCTCGATCGCGCTCGCGCTCGTGCCCGAGCGCAGGGCGTCGCGCAGCGCGAGGCCCGCCGCGTAGCCGCGGATCCCGTCGACCGACGCGATGTCCCCGCGGAACAGCAGCGGCACGGCCGTCTTGTAGAGCTCCGCATCGGTCGTGCTCGTCGAGACCTCGCTGACCCCCTGCACCGCGCCGAGCCGTCCGAGCGCACCGGCGCTCAGCACGTAGGTCTCCGACAGGACGCGCTCGGAGAACAGAAGCGGCGCCGGCGAGAGTCCCGCGCCACGGGCGACGCCGAGGCGTGCGATCGCGGCGGCGTCCGCGCCGCCGGCGTCGGGGCCGTCCAGGATCAGCGCGGTCGTCGTGCCGCGATCGAGCTCGTGCGTGAGCCCGGCCTGCGAGAGCTTGGCGAGCGAGCCCGGCTCGATCAGCGCGAGCTTCGGCGCGGGTCCGGGCGTGACGGGCAGGCTGCGCTGCGCCGAGGACTTCTTCAGCCCCAGCCGCAGCCCGGCCAGCAGGCGCCGCGACTGCGGATCGCGGCCGACGTCGGCGCGCACGGTCAGGACGCCGGGCTCGCTCGCCGCCATGATGCGGTTGCGCACGAGCTGGCCGAACGCGAGGCCCTGCGCGAACGGGTCGGCGGCCAGGCGGAAGACGTTCTTCGCGCTCGTCGGATCGACCGCCGGATCCCCCACGACGCTCGGGATCCCGGCGCGCGACGCCGCGTCGACCGCGGCCACGCCGCCGGTCCCGCAGGTGCCGGCGGTCGCGATCGGATGCTCGGCGAGGCCGCGGCGGGCAGCCGCCGCCGCGCCGGCAGCGGTCCCGCCGCTGTCGAGCACGAGCGGGGCGACCTTGTGGCCGCCGTCGAGGCCGCCGTCGCCATTGAGCCGCGCGATCGCGAGCTCGAGGCCGATGACGTGCGCGCGGCAGCGCTCGGCGTACGGTCCCGAGAGGTCGGCGACCGTGAGGATCTGGACGGGCGGCGCGCCGGCGGCGTGCGGCACGCCGACGCTCAGCGGCGTCGGGGGCGCCGTCGCGCCGTCGACCGTGACATACGCGAACCAGTTGCCGTCGTCGGGAAGCCGCACGTCCGCCGCCCACGTCAGCCCGCCGTGCGGGTGCAGTTGCGCTCGCACCGTGGCGCCGGCGTCGCAGGGGCAGACGAGCCGCACGCGCACGTCGCGCGGCGTGCGCTGGCGCGGCGCGATGCCGACCGTGAAGACGTTCTCGCCGCTGCGCGCCGGCGCGAGCCCGACCGACGCGTTGGCCTTCGGCAGCAGCGCGGTCGTGAACGCGGGACCGGCGAACAGCGTCCCGGCCTGTGCGGGCAGCGGCTGGCCGCGACCCTGCGCGAGCCCCGACAGCGTCGTCGCGAGCACGAGCACGCCGACGACGCCGAGCGCCTCCGCGCGCAGCAGGCGCGGCCGCGGACCCGGGGCGTCCTCGCCGCGCGAGCGCCACCAGGCCGCCGCGCCGGCCAGGGCGACGATCGCGACGAGCGCGGCCTTGACGATCACGATCCGCCCGTAGTCCGTCCAGCGCAGGAAGTACCAGCCGTCGACCTCGCGGACGGCGGCGAGCACGCCGGTCACGATCGCGAGCCCCAGCGCGCCGCCGCCGACCGGCGCGAACGCGCGCGCGCCGTCGACGAGCCGCACCCCGCCGCGCGACGTCAGCAGCAGCAGGGCGATCACGCCGCCGAGCCAGAGCCCGGCGGACAGCACGTGCGCGCCCTGGTCCAGCAGCGCCCAGAAGGTGGGAAACGACAGCGCATGGCCGGAGAGCGCGTACGTGAGCAGCACGGCCGCGCCGCCGCCGAGGTAGAGCTGGTCGCGGAAGCGCCGCCGCTGCACCGTGAGGGCGAGCACGAGCGAAAGCACCGCGACCAGCACCGCGCGGACGAGGTCCGAGACGCCCGTGGCGCTCGCGGTCAGCAGGCCGAAGTCGAGGCTCCCGCCGGTCCCGGCGCTCGCGCTCGCGAAGACGCCCTCGACGGCCGCGAAGGCGACGAGCACCCACGCGAGCGGCGCGACCGTGTGCAGGATCTCGACGTCGCCCTCGATGCGACGCCGGCGCAGCAGCGCGAGCAGCACGAAGCCGCCGAACAGCACCGCCGCGCCGAGGATCCCGACCCAGCGGCCGAGGATCTTCACGACGCTGTCGCCGGCGGCGGTCTCGCCGCCGCGACCTCCGCCGCCGCCCGTCAGCTTCTCGACGCCGGGCGGCGAGGCGCCCTTGGGCCCCGCGACCCCGAAGTCGAAGGTCCCCGTGACGATGTGCCCGTCGTCGCCGAGCGCGCTCCAGCGCACGGTGTAGACGGCGCTGGGCAGCTTCGCCAGCGGCTTGACCGACAGCGTGCGGCGTCCGTCGCCCGCGCGCAGCGGGCCGACGGCGATCTTCTTGCCGGTCGGCCCGAAGACGCGGAGCTGCGACCCGCGCGGGACCGCGGACTCGGTCAGCGCGATGCTGATCGATGCGGGGACCGGGTCGGCGACGAGCCCAGGCTGGGGCGTGGCCTGGATCAGGAGGGGGTGTGCCCAGGCGGCCGCCGGCCCGGTGCCCATGAGGGCACCGAGCGCGACGGCCGCGCCGAGCAGGACGCGGCGGGTTCTCACGCGCTGCGCTTAGGCCTTCGTCTTCGAGGACTTCGGCGCCTTCGCCGAGGTCTTCTCCGTCGTGGCCTTCTTGGCGGCCGTCGTGCTCGCGCACGCGCTGACCGTCCGGGTCCGGGTCACCGTCTTGCCGACCGTCTTGATCTTGATCGTGGCCTTGAGCTTCTTCGTGCCCTTGACCTTGCTGAGGTCGAGCAGGGCGGTCCAGCGGCCGGTCTTCTTGCTCTTCTTCGCCTTGACCGTCTTGCCGTTGAACTTGACCGTCCCACCCGTGACCTTGCGGCCCTTGATCTTGTCGAGCGTCACGCGCAGCGACGAGCGGCAGGCTCGCGACGAGGCCGCCGTGGCCGCCTCCGGTCGCGTGGAGATGTCGTCGTCGTCCTTGCAGATGCCCGGCGGGCAGACCCAGATCTCCGAGTGCGGCTTGTAGAAGCCCGCGTCGGGGTTGCCGGGCCAGTCTCGGCGGTTGAAGTTGACGCCGAGCGCCCCCGTCTTCTCGTCGCGGAAGTCGTCGTTGTAGCTCAACGTGCCGTCCGCGGCGATGTTCACGTCATAGAAGCGGTGGTCACCGTCGACGCCCGTCCTCGACACGAAGTAGTTCGAGAACGTCATCCGCCACGGCACGCCGTCCTGGTCGACCGTGTGGTTGTCCAGCGCGCCCCAGTGCGGGCCGCCGCTGGTGATGTCCTTCACCGGCAGCGTCGAGATCAGGAACGGGCAGTCGGCGATGTGCTGCCCGAGCGCCAGCTTGTGGAACAGCTGGATGCCGGTCAGGTCGAGGCCGTCCTTGTGGATGCCGCGCGACAGGTCGCAGTCGACCGAGCCGTCCTGCGCGCTCTTGATCAGCGGCGAGATGTCGAGGTCGTAGATCAGCTTGCCCTCGCCCTCGTCGAAGTAGTTGTCCGACGCGGGGTTGCGGCCCTGGACCGCACGGAACAGGATCCGGTTGTTCGGCGCGACCTGGTGCCAGGCACCGCCGGCGCATCCGCCGGGCTCGTCGAGGTCCTTGCCGTCCGGCGTGGCGAGCTCGGAGAGCCCGTCGTTCCAGACCTGCACGACCTGGTTGGAGAAGTCGCCCTTGGCCTTCGTGATGTCGGGGACGAAGAAGATCCCGCCGCCGCACATCGAGCCGGCGAAGAGGCCCTTGGACTCGAGGCCGCCGTGGTACTTCGTGGCGTCCGGCCACGTCTTGGCGTCCTCCATGATCCCGTACTGCTCATGCGCCCGCTGGGCGGGCTGCGTCGGCCCGTTGGGGACGTGCGCGACGCCGATCAGCTTCGGCCTGTCGGCGTTGGCGCCGGAGATGTCCCACGAGCGGATCGTCGGGCGGAACGCGTACTTGTCGATCGTCTTGACCGGGTCGAGCACGATCTCGCGCGGCTCGGCGTAGTCGGCGGTGACGCCGACGCCGAGGTCGGTGCGGAACTCGATGCCGTGCGGGTTGGCGCACGTGCCGAGCGGCCGCGCCTCGCGCAGCGAGCACGGCTCCGGGACGCCGTTGGGGTTGCGGCCGAGCTTCAGGTCACCGGCCAGCGGACCGCCGGCGGGCGACTCGGAGTCGACGACGAGGCCCTTCTTCGGGTCGGGCTTGAACGTCACGATCTCGCCCGGCGAGCCGCCGAAGTTCGCCAGCGGGCCACCCATCATCGTCAGGTAGAAGCGGCCGTTGGTGCCCTTCTCGTAGGCGTCGGCGATCGAGCCGCCCGGCGTCTCGGTGTTCGGGATCTCGTTGAGCAGCTTGAGGTTCGGGATGTCCGACGCGTCGAGGACGTGCGTCGTGCCCGTGAAGAGGCCGCCGGCGAGGATCGGGTCGCCGTCGTGCCACTCGTACTGCATGTGGTGCGCCTCGTTCTCGATGCCCCACGGCAGCGGCAGCTGGACGAAGTTGACGACCACGCCGAAGTCGGGGTTGTCGGTGCCGTCGAGGTTCTTCTGGCGCATGTCGATGACCTGGAAGCCATCCAGACCCGGCAGGAACTGCGGGTTCAGGAGGTCCGTCAGGCCCTGCGGGTTGATCGTGTCGGCCTTGATGAACTTGCTGATGACGTCGCCGTTGACGTCGGCGACGTTCTGCTTGGAGGCCCACACGACGTTGTACTCAGGCTTGGCGTTGGGATCGGGCTGCGGACCCGTTCCGGCCTTGAAGGCTGCATCGGCGGCCTTCCACTGCGCGACGGCCTGGTCGCGAGTCGCGATCGCGCCGTCGATCGGGTTGTTCTTGACCTTGCCGATGTCGGTGGCGTTGCCGAGCGTGTTGACGAGCCACTGCGGGCTGATCGGCAGGTCGCCGAGCCCGAGGTCGCCGTTGTCGCTGGTCTGCCCCGATGCGGCCGGGACGCCGACCAGCACGCCGGCTACCAGCAGTCCTGTGGCCAGCACCCCGGCCAGCACTCCCCTGCGAGCGCGTCGAGCGTCGCGTTTGAACATTCCGTCTCCCCACAATTCGTACGCCGGGCGCCCATCGCCCGGCGTGATCGTCTGCTCCCAAAAGCAGCTGCTCCGCCCGATACTACACAAACTTGATCCAGTATCGAAGGTATTCGCGTCAGCTTGTTCGGCCGCTGACGCGCCCCGTGCTCAGCAGGTCGGCTCGAACGTCCCCTCGAGGTGCCAGTGGCCGGAGAAGTTGTTGAACGGACCGCCCACGATCTGGCTCGTCCAGTCCAGCGTGTAGGCCTTCGTGTCGGCGTTGTAGGTGCCGGTGACGGGGCTCGTCAGGCCGGGGCTCGAGCCGTCGGGCTTGGGCGAGCCCTGGTTGAAGAACGACTTGTTCCACTCGGCCGAGATCGCCTGCAGCTGGCCGCTGAGCTTGCCGTCGGCCACGCTGATCGCCGGCGGCGGGACGGCGAGGCCGGTCTGCGGATCGGTCGGCGACGTCGACGCGCTGTAGGAGATGAAGGCGAAGCGCTGCGGCGCCATGATCCTGCCGGCGAGCGCGTCGCCGGTCGCCGAGAACGGCGGGCTCGGCGGCGGCTGGTAGGCGCCGGTCCGCAGGCCGCCGTCGGTGCCGGGGTTCAGCAGCGTGTACGTGCCGCCCTTGGAGCTCGGGTTCGGGAAGAACGGGCCGTTGGCGACCGTGCCGTTCGCCAGCACGAGGCGGATGTACGAGCCGCCCGCCGTGCCGCCCGAGTACGTCCCCGGGTTGATCTTGAAGAGGCCGGTGAGCGGGATCCCGGCCGTCGTCGCGACCGGAGCGGGCTGCTTGGCCTTCTTCTTCTTCTTGGCCGCCGCCTTCTTCTTCGCCGCGGCCTTGCGCTTCGCGGCCGCCTTCTGCTTCTTGGTCGGCTTCTTCTTGTGGACGGCGGCGGCGCCGGCCGACGACGCGGACCCCGAGCCCGACGGCACGAGCGCCGAGGCGTTGATGCCCCCGCTCAGGATCGCGCCGACGACGATGCCGACGACGAGGTACTTCAATGACGATCGGTTCATGATCTTCGCTCCTTGAAGGGGGGTTGGGCGGGCGGGCGCTCAGCGGGGGCTGAACGTGCCCTCGAGATGCCAGTAGCCGGTGAAGCCGCTGAACGCGCCGCCGCTGACCTTGCTCGTCCAGGTCAGGACGAAGCGCCGGGTCTTCGCGTTGTAGGTGCCGGTCGCCGGCGAGCCCGAGCCGTCGGGCTTCGGCGCGCCCTGGTTGAAGTACTGGCCGTTCCACTCGGCCGTGTAGCCGGGGACGTTGACCGTCAGCCGGCTGCCGCTGACGCGCGCGCTCGTGACGGCGACGACCTTCTTGGACTGCGGATCCTTCTTCAGCGTGGCGACGCTGAAGCGGATCGCGGTGAAGACGCCCGGCTTGATGATCTTGTTCGCGCGGGCGTTGCCCTTGGCGTCGAAGGACGGGCTCGGACCCGGCTGGAAGCGGCCGGTCGCGAGGCCCCCGTCCGTACCGGGGACGCCGAGGATGAAGGTCTTGTCCCTCGCCTTGGAGTCGGGGTTCGGGAAGTACCTCTTGCCGCCCGGATAGATCATGCGGAAGTACGTCCCATGACCCTTTCCGGCGGAGTAGCTGCCGGCGGTCAGCCGGAACGTGCCGTTGAGCGCCTTGGAGCCGGCGGCCTGCGGTGCGCCGATCGGCGCGACGACCAGCGCGATCGCCACGGCGGCGAGCGCGAGGCCGAGCAGGCCGGCCGTTGTACGACGAGATGCGAGGGTCATGCGGAGGATCTCCTTACGTGGGGATGGGCCCGGCCGCGGTCGCGGGGGCCAGCGAGGGGCGCCCACGGCGGCCGGACGCGAAGGCGAGGCCCGCGATCAGCACGCCGGGCACGACGAAGAACCAGGGGAACAGCGGGAACGGCGGCAGGCCGGCGACGGCCTGGTAGTTGTCGACGTTGTCGCTCATCGCGCCGATCATCGGCGTGAGGTCGTTGAGGATCCCGACCCAGCGGGTGTCGAGCGTGACGAGGCGCGGGAAGCGCTGCGCGATCTGCGCGTCGTCGAGGCCCGCGTGGCGCAGCGCCGGCACGATCTCCAGGCGCAGCGCGCCCTGGCCGACGGCGATCGTCCCGAAGTAGCCCTGCATCGTCTCGACCTTCTGGCGCGTCTCGATCGGCTTGAACGTCGACATCATGCGCCCGCCCTTCGGCGCGCGCTGGAACATCTGGAAGGCGACCGGGGCCAGCACGAGGCTGATGCCGAGCGCGACGATCACCCAGCGGATCGAGCTCGAGGTCCGCCGCACGAGCGCGGCGGCCAGCGCGAGCAGCGCGAGCAGCACGCCGGGAATCACGAAGAACCAGGGGAAGAGCCTGAAGCTCGGCAGCGCGACCACGGCCTGGTAGTTGCCGACGTTCGCCTGGATCGTGTCCAGCAGGTGCGTCATGTCGGCGTCGATCGGCGCCCAGTCGTGCTGGAACTGCGCGAAGCCGGGGTAGCGGCGATCGAAGCGGGCGTGGCCCGCCGCGCCGGGGCCGGCGAGCTTCGCCGCGACCGGTCCGTCCGTCTCGCGGACGCCGGCGTCGATGTCGCGGATGTGCTGCTGGAAGCCGTTCAGCCGCGCGTCGGTCATGAACGGCTTGAAGTCCTGCATCATCTGCGCGCCCTTGGGACCGCGGTCGAACATGCCGAAGGCGAGCGGCGCGACGGCGAGGCCGATCCCGATCAGCGCGAGCACGAGCAGCACGCTCCGGCTCACGCCGGGCGCGGACGCTCCCGAGCGCTCACGACCAAACCACCCCATTCCGTATCAACTTAGTGATCTTTCGCCGCGGGCGTCAACTTCGGCTGCCCGGGACGGCGCCGCGACCACCCGCCGGCCGGGTTCGCCGGCGTCGCGGGGGACGACGCCGGTCGCCGGGATCATCCGCCGTTGGGCGGGGTGAACCTGAGCTTCGGGGCGATCAGCTGGAGGCCGGTCGCGGTCGTGTAGAGCGTCGGGATCGTGTAGCTCGCCAGCGAGCTCGAGCCGGCAGGGAGCATGCGCAGGCCCTCGCGCACGCCGAGCCCGCGGTGGGCGTTGACCCCGACCTGCTCGACCGCCGAGCCGGTCGCGCCGGCGCGCAGCCAGAGGCCGTTGAAGCGCGTCAGCGTGGGGCTCGTCATGCGCTGGCCCGCCTTGGCGCGGGCGGCGATGTTCACGTCGTCGGCCGTGTAGTTGAGGATCCGGATGATCGACGTGTCCCGCGTGCCGAAGCGCCCGATGACGCGCGTCTCGTTGAGGTCGGTCTCGTAGGCGATCGTGCGAAACAGGCGCGTGACCTCGTGGCCGGGGCGCAGCAGGTAGAGGCCGGGGCTCTTGCCGTTCGTGCGGCTGAACGCGATCGTGCCCTTGAAGAACGATGGCGCGATCTCGTTGGCCTTCGTCGACAGGGCCGTGAGCTTCTGCTCGGCTGGCGCGCCGACGTCGTAGCGGTAGAGGTCGCCGCCGCGCGCGTAGACGATCGTGCGGCCGTTTGCCTTCGTCGGGCCGAGGTCGGGGTCGTAGGGCCGCGAGGAGACCGGCACCGGCGCGTCGGCGACGACCTTGCCCCGCGCGACGACGAGGTGGTAGCCGTCGGCGGCCTTGCGCGACCAGGCCGCGGTCGTGCCGTAGGCCGTGACGTTCTGGGCCGTCGCGTCCGCGACGACCGTGGTGTCCGCCGCGGCGGGGCCGGCGCCGAGCGCCGATACGGCGACGGCGGCCAGCGCGGCGCCGATGCTGCGGGTCTTCGGGGACATGGGTCGGGCTCCTGGGGATGGTCTGCCGGAAGGGGTACTGCCAGGATCGTCCACCGCGGGCCGCCCCGCGAGCCACCCTGGGTGTTCGCGTGGCCCACCCGCGACCCGTGCCCGGAGCCGCCACGGCCGGCGGTCGCGCGTCCAGGCGGGACGGGCGGGCCGCTGGTCACCACCGCCTGGATCCAGGCTACGCCTGGCCGGCCTCGCTCGCGCGCTGCGTCACGTACGCCTCCAGCCGCGCCTGCGCCGCGTCGCTCGCGCGCTCGAGCTCGCGCAGGCGCGTTGCGCTCGTCTCGCGCGGCCCGTACGCGCGGGCTCGATACAGGTCGCGGCGCTGGCGCGCGTAGCGAGCGAGGTCGCGCAGCTCCTCGGTGCGATCGTGGTCCTCGGACATTGCGCGTCAGACGTTACGCCGCGCCCGGACGCCGCCCTACCGCTCGGTACCGTCCAGCGTCGCATGGAGCTCGCCCCAGACCGCCCGAACGTCGAGCTGCGCCGCGGCGAGGAGGGGGGCCAGATCGTCGTGCTCGGCTTCCCCTACGACGTGCACATCGTCGCCGTCGTGCGCGGCATCCCGGGGCGGCGCTTCGACTGGGACGCGCGCGAGTGGTGGGCGCCCGCCGACGACTGGGTCGGCGTCCACGTCGCCGACGTGCTCGAGCGCTTCCCCGACCTCACCGCGAGCGCCGAGGTCGATGCCTGGCTCGCGCAGATCCAGCGCCGCTGGGTCGGCCACGTCTCGACCGTGCGCCACGACGGGCGCGGCTGGTGGGTGCTCGCCACGCGCGCCGGAACCCCGCCCGAGGAGCTCATGGCCGGCTTCGTCGAGCGCGACGGGATGCTGCTCGCGCCGCTGACCGCCGCCGGCGCGGCGGCGCTCGCCGACGAGGACAACGCGAAGCTCGACGCCGGCGCGAACCGCTGCGTCGAGGCATTGCTGTCGGGCGAGGACCCGCCTCCCGCGCGCCTGACGGCGGCGCGCACGTTCGACGGCGAGCGGCTGCGCCTCGACGTGCTGTGGGATCCGGAGATCGGCAACGCGTTCGGCAAGCTCCCCGGCGCCGAGGCGCGCGGGCGCACGCTGCCCGTGGACCCGTGGGTCGTCGAGGCGCTCGACGCGTTCATCGCGCGCCACGACGTCGCCGTCGACGGACCGGGAGCGTTCACCCTCGACCGCCTGCGCGGCGAGCACGACGCCGCGATGGCGACGATCCGCCACTCGCGCGCGACGGCCGGCGAGCCGATCGCGGAGGTCGCCGCAATGCTCGGCGGCGAGCTCGCGCCGTTTCAGTGGGCCGGCGTGCGCTACGCGCTGCAGGCCCGGCGCACGTTCATCGCCGACGAGCAGGGGCTCGGCAAGACCGTCGAGGCGCTGGCCGCGATCGAGGCCGACGGCGCCTACCCCGCGATCGTCGTGTGCCCTGCGTCGCTGAAGCTCAACTGGGAGCGCGAGGCGGCGAAGTGGCTGCCGCACCGCGGCGTGACGGTGATCGAGGGGCGGATGGCCGTGCCGCCGACCGGCGAGATCACGATCCTCAACTACGAGATCGTGGCCGCCCACCGCGAGGCGCTCGGCCGGCTGCGCCCGCGCGCGCTCGTGATCGACGAGTCGCACTACGTCAAGAACCCGCAGGCCAAGCGCACGCGGGCCGTGCGCAAGCTCGCCGACTGCGTGCCCGCGGACGGGCTGCGGCTGGCGCTGAGCGGGACGCCGGTCCTCAACCACGCCGACGAGCTCGTCTCGCAGCTGCGCGTGATCGGGCGCTTGAGCGAGTTCGGCTCCGGCGCGCAGTTCTCGCGGCGCTTTCGCGGCGAGCTGTCGGAGGAGCGGCTGCATTGGCACCTGCGACGCTCGTGCTTCGTGCGGCGGCTGAAGTCCGAGGTGCTGCCGCAGCTGCCCGCCAAGCGCCAGGTCGTGGTGCCCGTGGCGCTCGGCAACGAGCGCGAGTACCGCCTAGCGGAGGACGACGTCATCGCCTGGCTGCGCACGCAGCCGCTGGACCTGCGCGAGCTCAACGCGAAGATCGCGGCGACGCTGCGCGCGGAGCGCCTCGCGCAGCTCGGCACCCTGCAGCGCCTCGCGGCGCGCGGCAAGCTCGCCGCGGCGCTGGCCTGGATCGGCGACTTCCTCGCGTCGGGCGAGGCGCTCGTCGTGTTCGCGCGCCACGTCGAGATCCAGGAGGCGGTGCTCGAGCGCTTCCCCGACGCGGCGCACCTGCTCGGTCGCGACAGCGGCGTTGCGCGCGACGCGACCGTGACCGCGTTTCAGTCCGAGGACGGGCCGCAGCTGCTGATCGCGGCGACGCGCGTGGCCGCTCAGGGGATCACGCTGACGCGCGCGTCGAACGTCGCGTTCCTCGAGCTCGAGTGGACGCCGGCGATGCACGACCAGGCCGAGGACCGCTGCCATCGCATCGGCCAGCACGACGCCGTGACCGCCTGGTACCTGCTCGCTGCGAACACGATCGACGAGACGATGGCGACCCTGATCCAGCGCAAGCGCGGGATCGTGGCCGCGGTCACCGACGGCGCCCGCGCCGACACCGACGGGCTCGTCGAGGGCGTCGTGCGCGAGCTGCGCGAGGGCCGGCCGCTGCGCCATCTGCGACCGGTCGCGTAGGCGTTCGGCGTCACCCACCGGCCGCGAGGGCGCCGCGAACACGGGCGATCGTCTGCTGCGGCTGCCCGATGGCCTGATCCCAGGTGACGCGCAGCACGCGCTCGCCGTGCGCCTCGAGCAGGGCCTGGCGCTCGACGTCGTCGCGCCGCGCCACGGCGTTGTCGTGCCACGCGGCGCCGCCGGCCTCCACGACGAGCCGCTGTCGCGGCCAGCGCAGGTCCGGGATGACCCGGCGGCCGGCGAGGACGATGGGCACGTTGACGTCGGGGGCCGGCAGTCCGGCGCCCAGCAGGAGGTCGAGCAGGTCCTCGAACACGCTGCGCGTCGGCACGGCGCCCGCGCCGACCAGGAGCGCGAGCGGTCCGGCTCCGCGATGGCCGTTCGCGCGTCCGAGGACGTCACCGAGCCGGCGGAGGTCGACCCGCCCGTCGCCGCAGCCCTGGCGCACGGCTCGCCGCAGGGCGCGTGGCGACAGCTCGGGTGCGATGTCGAGCAGCGTTCGCGCCGGGGACGTCACGGGGATCCCACGGTGGCGCGTCACGTCGTGGCGGTGCAGGACCCGAGCGCGATGGACGTTCAATCCCGTCCTGCGGGGCACCGTCGACGCGACCACGATGACCTCGGGGCGCCTGTCCTCCCAAGCAAGCATCCCCAGAGGGCCGCCGCGGAGAAGTGGCTGAGGACCGCCGCGTCGCCGCACGCGAGCACCGCCGCCATGAAGCGCGCGTCGAGCGTGAGCGGCGGGCAGCCGACGGCGTACACCCCGCGATGCACACGGTGCAGCCGCCCGTGGCGCACGCGCCGCGTGACCGCCTGGCTCGACAGTCCGCCGGCCGTGAGCTGACGGACGGTGACGATCCCGTGCTGCTCGGCCGCGAGGCGGGCGAGCAGCACGTCGGGGGGTGGAGCGGGTTTCGGCCGCCTGGGTTCCGAAACCCGCTCCACCCCTGCAGCTCTCTCGGTCATCCGTCGCGATCCTGCCGGCGAAGGTGTGCCGGTGCTACACGGCTTTGCGACGAATCACGCGCGAAGCTGCAACGTGCCTCAGACCATCCCGCGCTCGGGCGGGACGATCCAGAGGTCGACGGCGGCCTTCTTGACGAGGCCGGGATCGAGGTCGGCGACCGTGCTCGCGCCGCGCCCCTCGATGTTCTTCGCGAGCTCGCCCCAGGCGCGCGCGACCGTGCCGACCTTCGCCATCGGACCCCAGCCCGCGAGCGCGCCGAGCTCCGCGGACTGCGTGCGCGCGGCCTCCAGCGTGATCTCGCCGAACGCGACCATCTTGCCGCTGATGCTGACCGTCCGCACGAGGATGTCGCTGACGTCCGGCACCGGCGCGGCGGCGTAGCGCTTGGCGACGACCTTCCAGTCGATGACCTCGAACCACGCCTTGACGTACTCGGCGCGGCGGTTCTCGTAGTCGAGGTAGTACGCGTGCTCCCACACGTCGATGCCGAGCAGCGGCGTGAGGCCGTCGGTGATCGGGTTGTCCTGGTTGGTCGTCGTCACGATCAGCACCCGCGTGCCGTCGTGCACGAGCCACGCCCAGCCCGAGCCGAACGTGCTCATCGCCGCCGCCTCCATCGTCTCCTCGAAGAGCGCGAACGTGCGGAACGTGTCGCGGATCGCGCCGCCGAGCGCGCCGCCGGGCTCGGTGCCGCCGCCCTCGGCGACCGGCGCCATGCTGCGGAAGTAGATGTTGTGGTTGTAGTAGCCGCCGGCGTTGTTGCGGACCGTGTCGCGGATCTCGTCCGGCAGCTCGTCGAGCCGGGTCAGCAGCTCGATCGGCTTGACGCCCTCCCACTGCGTGCCCGCGAGGGCGGCGTTGGCCTTGTCCACGTACGCCTGGTGGTGCTTGTCGTGGTGCACGCGCATCGTCGCCTCGGAGATCTGCGGCTCGAGCGCTTCGTAGGCGTAGTTCAGATCCGGCACGGAGTAGGCCATCGGCTCTCTTTCTCGAAGGCGCGGCGACGGGCGGACGTCTGCGGCGACGATACCCCCGTTCGCGCTATCCGAGCGTGACCGGCAGGGTGAAGCAGTCGTCGCGGATCCCGTAGTCGACGCCGAGCTGCTCGACCTTGCCGCGATGCCCCGTCTCGTCGGTGGCGAAGTCGATGAAGTCCGCGAGATCGCCGCGGACCGCGATCGGGATCGCCTTGCGCAGGTCGCCGAGCTCGGCCCTGCCCGCCGCGACGAGCTGCGCGATCCGCGCCACGTCGCCCTTCGGGCGCTGCAGCCGCTCGATGCGCTTGACCTTCGAGGTCTGCAGCGCGAGCGTCTTGCGCAGCAGCGGCGGGGACCTCTTCAGCCGGCTCGTGAACGAGCCGCTCGAGTTGATCAGCGCCTGGATCGCGTCGTTCGTGGGCTTGGACTCGCGCGCGATCGACTGGCAGACGGCGTCGGCCTTCGCGACGAAGTCGGCGTGCGTGACGCCGCCGCCCTTCGAGGAGCCGCCGCACGCGACGAGCAGCAGCGAGCCCGCGACGAGCAGCGCCGCCACGGTCGATCGCATCTGTCGCGCAGCCATGGCGCGACCATACCCGGCGGGCGCCCCGCGGGACACCACACGTCGCACGCCTCTGCGAGCATCGCCGCCATGCGCCGGCGCGCCACGATCGCGGCAGCGGCCGCCGCGGGGCTGCTCGCGAGCGCTCCCGCGGCCGCCACGCTGAAGGGCGCGGTCGGCGCGACGAGCAGGGTGGTCGAGGGTCCTTACGGCGTGCGGCTGCGCGCCCCCGCGCTGCGGACGCCGTGTACGGCCGCGGGCGCGATGCGCGTGCCCGTCTCGGCACGCTGGTCGCAGCCGGCGCTGCGGCGACCGGTGCGCTCGATCCGCGTGCTGCTCCAGCGACCGGGCTCGGAGCGCGTGATCGACGCCGTCGTGCTCGCGCCGGCTCGCGTGACGACGACCCGGCGCGCCGTGCTGATGCTGTCGGCCTGCCGCCCGAACCTCGACGTGCGCTACGAGCTGTTCGTCGGTCGCCGCGACGTGCCGCACGACCACCAGAGCGTCGTCTTCCGCACGCACGGGTCCTGAAACCGCCGAGCGGCCGCACCCGGCGGCCCGGCGAATGGTCGCCGCTCGCGGTGACCGCACGGTTGACGACCGTTATCGGGGGTATGTCACACAAGAGCTCGCGATCGTCAGCCAACCTGCCGATAGGGCTCGCAGCAGGTCCCGACACCATGCTCACGATCTCCATCCTCTTCGCTCTTCTCGTCGCCGTCTGGGGCTTCTCCGGCGCCGTCGCGACGGTCGCCAAGCGCCGCCTCGCCCAGGCCAGGCCCGCGCCGCGCCCGGCCCGCTCGCCGAGCACGCGTCCCGGCCCGCAGCGGGCGCGCGGGACGCGGCCGGTCGCGTCCGCCTGACCCGTCGCGTTCGCGCGCGGCGGCGCTGGTAGCGTCCCGCTGCGAATGCAGAAGAGGATCTCGATCGAGGACGCCCGCCGGCAGATGCTCGAGCACACCGCGGTGCTCGGCGCCGAGGAGGTCGCCCTCGACGACGCGCTGAGCCGCGTGCTCGCCCTGGACGCGTTCGCACCGAACCCGGTGCCCCCGTTCGACTGCTCGACGATGGACGGCTTCGCGCTGCGCGCGAGCGACACGGCGCACGCCCCGGTGACCCTGCAGATCGTCGACGAGGCGCGCGCGGGCACCGGCGCCGGCGCCCACGTCGGGGCCGGCATGGCGGTCCGCATCTCGACCGGTGCGCCGATCCCCGACGGCGCGGACGCCGTCGCCCAGCAGGAGGACGCGAGCACCGAGAACGGCAGCGTCACGATCGGCAAGGTCATCTCCGCCGGCAGCGACGTGCGCGTCGCGGGCGGCGACATCCCCGTCGGATCGCGTGTGCTGACCGCCGGCACGCTGCTGGCCGGTCCCGAGATCGGCGTGCTGGCGGCGGTCAACATCGGCCGCCCGTCGGTCGTGCGCCGGCCGCGGATCGCGTTCGTCAGCACCGGCGACGAGCTGACCGATCCCGGCGCGCCGCTGAAGCCCGGCCAGATCCGCGACGCGAACTCCTTCGCGCTCAGCGCGGCCGCCCGGCTCGCCGGCGCCGAGGTGATCTCCCGCCGCAAGGTCGGCGACGACCGCGAGGCGACGATCGAGGCGCTGCGCGAGGCGATGCCCGCGGCGGACATCCTCGCGACCGTCGGCGGCGTCTCGGTCGGCCCGCACGACCACGTCCGCCCCGCGCTCGCCGCGCTCGGCGCGCGCGAGATCTTCGGCCGCGTGAGCCTGCGCCCCGGCGGTCAGATGTGCTTCTTCGTCGGCGAGGACGGCACGCTGTGCTTCGCGCTGCCCGGCAACCCCGTCTCGGCGTCCGTGTCGTTCCGGCTGTTCGTCGTCGCGGCGATCGACGCGCTGCTCGGCCACACGCGCCTGGTGCGCCGCACGACGGCCACCATCTCCGAGCAGCTGCCCGGGCGCATCGGCCGGACGACCGCCGTGCGCTGCCGCGCCGAGCTACGCGCCGACGGCTGGTACGTCGCGCCGAAGCAGACCCACCAGGACTCCCACGTCCTGACCTCGCTGCTGGACTTCGATGCGTTCGCCTTCGTGCCGGAGGACCGCATCTCGATGGACCCCGGCGAGACGGTCGACATCGAGTTCGTGCGCTGAGCGCCGCGCTCAGCGCCAGCGAAACCGCTCGGCGATGCGCTGCGACGGCGTGACGACCGGCGGGTAGAGCTCGTCGAGCACGGACGTCTCGCGGCAGATGACGACCGCCAGCGCGCGGTTCCACATGAGGTCGCCCCAGCCCTGCAGGCCGCGGCGCACCGTCCCGATCATCGTCGCGCGCGTGAGCCCGAGCGCGCCGGTCAGCGTCAGCGCGACGCCGAGCAGGCGCCTCGCGTCGTCCTGGTGGTGGGCGTACAGCGAGCCCACCACGATCCCGAGGACGACCACGAGCGGCAGGATCCACGGCAGCGGGCGCCGGTAGCGGCGCCAGATCTGCTTGGTCAGCTCGTCGCGGACCTCCATCCGCTTGACGTGGCTGATGTAGGCCTCGGGCTCCTTGTCGCCCGTCAGCATCTGGCGCCAGATGATCGTCTGGCGCTCGACCGGGGCGAAGCGGGTCGTGGTCCCCTCCGGGGTCGGGTTCGCCGCGGCTCCGGCGCCGGCCGGGACGG
>DATAZX010000043.1:0-42376 GCA_036271815.1 Solirubrobacteraceae bacterium | reverse complement strand
GCCGGCGAGCGCTACGCGGGGCTGACGGTGATGCAGGCGCGCGAGCGCGTCGTCGCCGATCTCGAGGCGCAGGGTCTCGTCCGCGCGCGCGAGGAGTACGCGCACACCGTCCCGTTCAGCCAGCGCTCGGGCGAGCGCGTCGAGCCGCTGATCTCGCTGCAGTGGTTCATGCGCATGGACGAGCTCGCCGCGCCGGCGATCGACGTCGTGCAGAGCGGGCGCGTGCGCATCCACCCCGAGTCGCAGTCCAAGCGCTACCTCGACTGGCTCGCGGAGATCCGCCCGTGGTGCGTCTCGCGCCAGCTGTGGTGGGGCCATCAGATCCCGGTCTGGTACCGCGGGAGCGAGACGCACTGCGCCATGACCGCGCCCGAGGGCGACGGCTGGACGCAGGACCCCGACGTGCTCGACACGTGGTTCTCGTCGGCGCTGTGGCCGTTCGCGACGCTCGGCTGGCCCGAGCAGACAGCGGATCTGCAGGCCTTCTATCCGACCGACGTGCTCTCGACGGCGCGCGACATCCTGTTCCTGTGGGTCGCGCGGATGGTGATGATGGGCCTGCGCTTCGCCGGCGACGTCCCGTTCTCCGACGTCTACGTGCACTCGATCATCCAGGCGCCCGACGGGCGCCGGATGAGCAAGTCGCTGGGCACCGGCATCGATCCGCTGGACCTCATCGACGGCGGCCCGCGCCCGCCGGTGTTCACGCAAGGCGGCGACTTCCCCGCCTACGGCGCCGACGCCGTGCGCTTCGGCCTGCTCGCGATGTCCTCGACGCAGGACGTGCGCTTCAGCGAGGAGAAGATCGCCCAGGGCCAGGCGCTCGCGAACAAGCTCTACAACGCGACGCGCTTCGTGGCGCTGCGCGTGGGCGGCGGCGGGGATGGCGACGCCGCGCCCCAGGAGGGCCGCTTCCGGGTCGGCGCGCCGCAGCCGCGCACCGTCGAGGACCGCTGGATCCTGTCGCGGCTGCAGGCGATCGAGGCCGACACCCAGGCGCGCGTCGACGGCTTCGACTTCGCCAAGGCGGCGCTCGGCCTCTACGACTTCGTCTACGGCGACCTCTGCGACTGGTACCTCGAGCTCGTCAAGCCCCGCCTGTCCGACGACGCCGACCCCGGCGAGCGCGCCGCGCTCGGCGCGACGCTGCTGCACGTCCTGCGCGAGACGATCGCGACGGCGCACCCGATCGTCCCGTTCGTCACCGAGGAGCTGTGGGATCTGCTCGGCTACACCGACGCCGAGGGCCTGCTCGCGGCC
Organism: Solirubrobacteraceae bacterium; assembly: GCA_036271815.1. Classification (GTDB taxonomy): domain Bacteria; phylum Actinomycetota; class Thermoleophilia; order Solirubrobacterales; family Solirubrobacteraceae; genus CADCVQ01. Next base: position 41,116 of record DATAZX010000043.1, on the reverse strand, counting down.
TCGAGCCTGCCGCAGCCCGACGACGCGCTGCGCGACCCCGCGGCCGAGGCCGAGATGGAGCGCGCGATCGAGGCGATCAAGGCGCTGCGCGCGTGGCGCGACTCGGTCGGCGTGAAGGCGGGGGCGATCGTGCCCGGCGTCCTGCGCGCGAGCGGCTACGACGCGACGGCGGCGCGCGTCGCGGGCCTCGCCCGCTTCTCGTTCGCGGGCGACACGCGCGGCGGCGACGACGGCGGCGAGCCCGTCGCGACGATCGCGATCCCGGGCGGGGCCGTCGGCGTGCTCGCCTCGGACGCCGTCGACCTCGGCGCCGCCGATCGCCGGCTCGAGCAGGCCCGCGAGACGCTCGCGGGCGAGATCGACCGCGCGCACCGCAAGCTCGCCAACGCGGGCTTCGTCGCGAAGGCGCCCGCGGCGGTCGTCGACGCCGAGCGCGCGAAGCTCGAGCGGCTGCGCTGCGAGCTCGCCGCGCTGGAGCAGCCGGCAGGCCGCTGATGGCGAGCCACGCTCCGTCGCCCGCCGTATGGACCGCCGCGGACGCCGAGCGCTGGCTGCTCTCGCTCGAGCGCGCCGGCATGCGCTTCGGCCTGGAGCGGATGCGCAGCCTGATGGCGACCCTCGGCGCGCCGAACGACGCCTTCCGCGCGATCCACGTCGTCGGGACCAACGGCAAGTCCTCGACGGTGCGGATGATCGACGCGATCCTCGCCGGGCACGGCGTCCGCACGGGCGCCTACCTGTCGCCGCACCTCGTCTCCTTCGCGGAGCGCATCCGCGTCGGCGGCGCCGACCTGACGGCGGAGCAGCTCGCCGTCGCGGTGGCGCGCGCGCAGCGCGCGACGGAGGTCGTCGACGGCGCCCTGGACCCCGACGACGGCGTGACGCAGTTCGAGGCGCTGACCGCAGCCGCCTACGCGCAACTCGCCGCGGCGCAGGTCGAGGTCGCGATCGTGGAGGCCGGGCTCGGCGGCCTCTGGGACGCGACGAACGTCCTCGACGCGGAGATCGTCGTGCTCACGAACGTCGACGTCGAGCACACGCGCTGGCTCGGCTCGACGGTGGCCGAGATCGCCCGCCAGAAGCTCGGCGTGCTGGCCGCGGGCGGCACGCTCGTCCTCGGCGCCGGCCTGCACCCGGACGTCGAGGCGCAGGCACGGGACGCGGCCGAGCGCCAGTGCGCGAGGATCGTGCGCGCGCCCGGGCAGCCCGACGAGCTCGAGCCCGGTGTCGCGCTGCTCGCGCGCGGCGCCTTCCAGCGGCGCAACTTCGCGGTCGCGTGCGCCGCGGCGCGCGCGTATCTCGGCGCGCTCGACGGCGCGGCGGTGCGCACGGCCGCGCTGTCGACGCCGGTGCCGGGCCGCTTCGAGGTCCTGCCGGACGGCGACGGCGGCGCCCGCGGCGAGCTCGTGCTCGACGGCGCCCACAACGTCGCCGGGATCGCCGCGCTCGTCGCGTCGCTGCCGGAGTTCCTCGCCGGCCGGCCGCTCGTCGCGGTCGTCTCGGTGCTCGACGACAAGGACGCTCGCGCGATGCTCGCCGACCTGCTGGCGCTGTGCGCGGGCGTCGTCTTCACCGCGAGCGCCAACCCGCGTGCGCTCGCGGCCGGCGTGCTCGCCGGCCTCGCGGGCGAGCCGCCGGCGCACGTCGCCGCGCGCGTCGAGGACGACCCGCGCCGCGCGCTCGAGGTCGCTCGCGATCTCGCCGGCCCCGGAGGCGTCGTCCTCGCGACGGGCTCGATCTACCTCGTCGCCGACCTCAAGCGACCGGCCGGGGCGCCGCCGGGGTCGACGCTGTGAGCGAGAACCGGCCGTCGACGCTCGTCCTGATCGGGGTCGTCGCGGTCATCGTCGCGCTCGTGATCCTCGTGTTCTTCGCGGTCGGCTACGGCCTCGGCCGGATGTTCCTTTAGCTCCTGCACAGCTTCTGCCGGTGCGTGTCCACCCGCCAGGCTAAGCTCCCCCGATCGTGATCGGCGTCTTCGGCATCAACAGCCACGGGTTGAACCTCGCGGTCAACCTGCTGATCCTGTTCCTGGTCGTCATCTACCTCGCGCTCGTGTACTGGACGTACATGGACGCGCTGCGGCGGATCGCCGACCCGATGCTCGTCATCGCCGCGACGGTGGTCTCGCTGTTCCCGCTCATCGGCACGGTCCTCTACGTGATCGTGCGCCCGCCGGAGTACCTCGACGACATCCGCGAGCGCGAGCTCGAGATGCAGGCGGCCGAGGCGCGCCTCGCCGACATGAACTACATGCTGTGCCCGCACTGCGACTACGAGGTCGAGAAGGACTTCCTACGCTGTCCGACGTGCCTGCGCAAGCTGCGCTCGCCGTGCGGGAGCTGTGGCCGGCCGCTGGATCCGTCGTGGAAGATCTGCCCGTACTGCGAGGCAGAGCTCTCGGGTCGTTCCTCCGAGGGTCGGGTACGACGCCGGGCAGCCGCCGGCGAGCCGTGATCACAGCAGTCTGAACACCCGACCCCTTAGGAGATCTCCACGATGGACAGGACCCTGATCCTGGTCAAGCCGGACGCGTTCGCGCGCCACCTGACCGGCGAGATCATCGCCCGCTTCGAACGCAAGGGACTGCAGCTCGCCGCCCTGAAGATGATGACCCTCGACGAGGCCGGCGCCCGCGAGCACTACGCCGAGCACGAGGGCAAGCCGTTCTTCGACGCGCTCGTCGCGTTCATCACCTCCGGCCCGATCGTCGCGATGATCCTCGAGGGGCCGAACGCCGTCGAGGCGGCGCGCCAGCTGATCGGGTCGACGAACGGCATCGACGCGGCGCCCGGATCGATCCGCGGCGACTACGCGCTCGAGATGCGGCGCAACCTCGTCCACGGCTCGGATTCACCAGAATCCGCCGCGCGCGAGGCCGCGAACTTCTTCGGTGGCTGAACGGCCCGGCTGGCCGCTCGTTCTGGCCAGCCGCTCGCCGCAGCGGCGCGCGATCCTCGAGCAGCTGGGCATCGCGTTCGAGGTCGTGCACGCCGACGTCGACGAGCTCGGCGCGGGCGTGGCGCACGAGGTCGCGCGCCGCAACGCGCTGGCGAAGGCGCAGGCGGGAGCGCTCGCACGCCCGGGCCGCGACGTGCTCGGCGTCGACACGATCGTCGTCTGCGACGGCGACGTGATCGGCAAGCCGCCGTCCGCCGCGGCCGCCGAGGCGGTGCTCAAACGCCTCTCCGGACGCACGCACGAGGTCGTCAGCGGTCTCGCGCTGCTGCGTTTCGGCAACCCTCAGGTTGTGCATGAGGTCACGAAAGTGACGTTTCGGGAGCTCGACGACCGGCTCGTGCAACGCTACGTGCAGACCGGCGAATGGTCCGGCAGAGCGGGCGGTTATGCCATCCAGGGGCAGGGTGCTGGCCTTGTTCGCCGCATCGTGGGCGACTATCTCAACGTCGTCGGTCTGCCCGTCGCGAAATTGCTCGACCTCGACTTGAGCCTTATGCTCAGGGAGAACTAGAGGGATGGGCTTGCGCCGCCCGATCCGCCGCTAGACTCAAGCGCAGCGTTGACCCCGCGCAACGGCCTTCACATCGACCTTGGCGGGGGTCTCGCCATCTCCTGATGGGCTTCTTCAGCTACCTCACCGGCTTCGGTGGCCGCGACATGGCCGTCGACCTGGGCACAGCGAACACCCTCGTCTACGTACGGGGTCGCGGCATCGTTCTGTCCGAGCCGTCGGTCGTCGCGATCGACTCGCGCAGCGGCGAGGTCCACGCGGTCGGCATCGAGGCCAAGCGCATGCTCGGGCGCACGCCCGGCACGATCTCCGCGATCCGGCCGCTGAAGGACGGCGTCATCGCCGACTTCGACGTCACCGAGGAGATGCTGCGCCACTTCATCCAGAAGGTTCACCAGAATCGCTGGGCGCATCCGCGCGTGGTGGTCTGCGTGCCGTCGGGCGTGACGGGCGTCGAGAAGCGCGCGGTCGAGGAGGCGTGCCTGTCGGCCGGCGCGCGCCAGGCCTACCTGATCGAGGAGCCGATGGCCGCGGCGATCGGCGCCGGCCTGCCGGTCGGCGAGCCGACCGGATCGATGGTCGTCGACATCGGCGGCGGCACGAGCGAGGTCGCGGTGATCTCGCTCGGCGGGATCGTCGTGAGCCAGTCGATCCGCATCGGCGGCGACGAGCTCGACGAGGCGATCATCAACTACGCCAAACGGGAGTACAAGCTGCTCATCGGCCAGCAGACGGCCGAGGAGGTGAAGCTCGAGATCGGCTCCGCGCACCCGATGGCAGAGGAGGTGCAGGCCGAGATCCGCGGGCGCGACATGGTGTCGGGCCTGCCCAAGACGGTGGTGCTGACGAGCGAGGAGATCCGTCAGGCGCTCGAGGAGCCGCTGTCGCAGATCATCGACGCGGTCAAGGAGACGCTCGACCGCACGCCGCCGGAGCTGTCCTCGGACATCATGGACCGCGGGATCATGCTCGCGGGCGGCGGATCGCTGCTGCAGGGGCTCGACGAGCGCCTGCGCGAGGAGACGCAGATGCCCTGCCACCTGGCCGAATCGCCGCTCACGTGCGTCGCGGTCGGCTCGGGCCGTTCGCTGGAGGAGTTCGAAGTCATCCACCGCACGAGCAAGAACTCGAAGAACCGCAGGCGCCGCTACTAGCCGTAGCTGCCCGCGGAACGTCAACAACGCCTTGGAGCAACCACCCACGTGTACGACAAGACGGTCCGGCGGCGCCGGGCAGTTCTCGGACTGCTCGTCGCCAGCTCCCTGATCCTGCTCACCGCGTATTTCGGTGAGTCGGGTGGTGGCGCGCTGCACGGTGTGCAGCGTGGTACGAGCGAGGTCCTCAACCCGGTCCAGGAGGGCGCGAGCCGCGCCCTGAAGCCCGTGCGCGACCTGTTCGGCTGGTTCGGCGCGACGCTCGACGCCAAGGGCAAGGTGGAGAAGCTCACCGCCGACCGCAACCAGCTGCGCTCGCAGCTCGCCCAGCACGAGGACGCGCTGTACGAGAACGCGCGCATGGCGAAGCTGCTGCAGACCGACGGCGCGTACGACCTTGCGCTCTACGGAGCGAAGACCGGCCGCGTCACCTTCCAGTCGCCGACGATCTGGTACGCGACGATCCGCGTCGACATCGGCGCGGGCGACGGCGTCGAGGTCGGCCAGCCGGTCATCAACGAGAGCGCGCTGATCGGGCACGTCAGCGCGGTCCTCGGCGGCGCGGCGCAGGTGACGCTGCTGACCGACACGAGCTCGAGCGTCGCCGCGCGCGCCGGCAAGACCGGGATCTTCGGCGAGGTCGAGTCCGCGGGCGCCGGCGACCCCAACGACCTGCTGCTGAAGTACTCGGCGCCGGGGGCGCGGCTGAACGTCGGCGACCACGTCGTCACCCGCGGCACGGTCTCCAACGGCGACCGCTACCCGGACCTGTACCCGCGCGGGCTGCCGATCGGGGTCATCACGCGCATCGACCACCAGGGCACCGACACCCAGCAGGTGCACCTGCGGCCCTACGCGAACATGCAGAACCTCGACTTCGTGCAGGTCCTGACCAAGCCGCAGGGGGCCGGCGGACCGTGATCGCACCGACGCCGAAGCTCGTCAGCCGCCTCGTCGCGCTCGTCATCGTCGGGGTGATCGTGCAGACGGCGGCCGTCTCGCAGCTGCCGATCGCCGGCGCCCACGCGGACCTGTCGCCGCTGATGGTGATGTCCGTCGGCCTCTTGTGCGGGTCGCTGGCGGGCGGCTGCTTCGGCTTCGGCGTCGGGCTGTTCGTCGACCTCGTGTCGATGCAGACGCTCGGCGTCAGCTCGCTCGTGCTGCTGACCGTCGGCTACGGCGCCGGGCGCCTGCGCGAGGCCCGCGACCCGGAGGGCACGTTCGTGCCGCTGGCGACCGGCGCCGCCGCGACGCTCGCCTTCAGCGTGCTGTTCGCGATCATGCAGTTCCTGCTCGGCGCCGACGCCCCCGTCAGCTGGGCGCTGCTGCGCCAGACGCTCGCGACGCTCGTCATCAACGCGCTGATCGCGCTGCCGGTCTACGCGATCGTGCGCCGCTGGCTGCTGCGGGCGCTGCCCGAGGATCCCCGCCGCCGCAGGCGCCGCGCCTACACGACCGGCGGCCTGTCGCCGCTCTCGCGCTCATGATGGAGCCCGTCTCCGATCGCCGTCCCCCCATCACGCCGCAGCTCGCGCTGCGCGTCGCGATCTTCGGCGGCTTCGCGTTCGCGCTCTTCGCGATCGTCTTCTTCCGCCTCTGGTACCTGCAGGTGCTGTCCGGCGACCAGTACCTCGCGCAGGCCAACTCCAACCGCGTCCGCGTGCTGCCGATCCCGGCGCCGCGCGGCAAGATCGTCGACCGCAACGACAAGGTCATCGTCGAGAACACGTTCGCCGCGGTGCTCGAGATCGATCCCGCGTCGCTGCCCCAGCAGGAGCGCGACCTCGCCGCGCAGTGGGGCTCGGACGAGGGCAGGCGCGACGCCAAGCCGGAGGGCCACAAGGGCGAGCCGATCCCGATTCCGGGCATCCCGACCGCGGCCCTGCGCGCGCGCTACCAGCGTCTCGCGCGCGTGCTCGACACGTCGGCGAACCAGATCCACCGCGAGGTCGTGCACTCGCTCGTGCTCGTGCCGTACTCCGCGGTGCGCCTGAAGACCGGCATCCCGCGCTCGATCCTCGCCTACGTCCGCGAGCGGCCCGAGCTGTTCCCGGGCGTGAAGGTCAGCCAGACCTACGTGCGCAAGTATCCCCAGGGCACGCTCGCGGCGCAGCTGCTCGGTCCCGTCGGGGCGATGACCAAGTTCGAGGCCAAGGAGCCGCGCTACCACGGCCTGCCGACCGACGCGTCGGTCGGCCACAACGGCGTCGAGCGCGCATACGACAAGTACCTGCGCGGCAAGGACGGCATCCAGCGCGTGCAGGTCGACGCCAACGGGCGCCCGGTCGCGAACTCGACGCTGAAGAACACGCCGCCGGCCGCGGGCGATCGCGTGCGGCTGTCGCTGGACCTCGGCCTCGAGGACGCCGCCCAGAAGGCGATCGAGGGCCCGCTGAACCCCGGCAGCCACGCCGGCGCGGTCGTGGCGCTGGATCCGCGCTCGGGCGAGGTCCTCGCGATGGACTCGTTCCCGACGTTCGACCCGTCGATCTTCACCAAGCAGCTCACCGACGCGCGCTACAAGGCGCTGACCGGCACCGGCAAGGAGGCGGGGCCGCTCTTCAACCGCGCGATCTCGAGCGCCTATCCGGTCGGCTCGACGTTCAAGCCGATCACGGCGCTCGCCGGCCTCGACGCGCATCTCGTCACGCCGGCCACGACGGTCGACGACACCGGCTGCACGCAGGTCGGCGAGATCAAGCGCTGCAACGCCAAGCACGAGCAGTACGGGACGATCGACATGGTCAAGGCGATCCAGGTCTCGTCCGACGTCTACTTCTACAAGCTCGGCATCCTCGAGTACTACCACGGCGGCCTGATCCTCCAGAAGTGGGCGCGCAAGCTCGGGCTCGGCCGCGACACCGGCATCGACCTGCCCAACGAGTACGCGGGCCTGATCCCCGATCCCGCGTGGCGCAAGCGCCTCGCGAACGCAGAGCTCGCCTGCCGCGCGAAGCGGCACATCCCGGCGGACGCGCCTGCGGCCCAGGGCTGTGGCATCTCCGACCTGCGCCAGTACAACCTCGGCGACACCGTCAACCTCGCAATCGGCCAGGGCGACCTGCAGGCGACGCCGCTGCAGATGGCCGTCGTGTACTCCGCGCTGGAGAACGGCGGCACGATCGTCACCCCGCACCTCGGCCTCGACGTGGAGAGCCCGAGCGCCGAGCTGATCCAGCACTTGCAGAGCGATCCGGCGCGCCACGTCGCGATCGATCCCGCAGACCTCGCCGTCGTCCGCGACGGGCTGCACCTCGGCGCCAGCACACCCGAGGGCACGTCGGGCGACGTGTTCGGCACGTGGTGGGATCAGTCGAAGTACCCGGTCTACGGCAAGACCGGTACCGCGACGCGCCTCGGGCGCCCGAACGACCAGTCGTGGTACGCGGCCTACGTCCCCGACGCCAAGCGCCCGATCGTCGTCGTCGTGACCGTCGAGGACGCCGGCTTCGGCGCCGCGGTCGCGGCTCCGATCGCCTGCAAGGTGCTCGCGGAGTACTACAAGCAGGACGGCTCGAAGTGCTCGCCCGGATCGGCGACGGCGCTGTGAACGAGCCTCCCGCCTCCCGCCTGCCCGCGGGCCTGCGCCTGCCGTTCGATCCGCTGCTCGCGCTCGCGACGGTCGGGCTCATGATCGCGTCCGTCGTCTCGCTGAACAAGACCACCGGCGCGCTCGGCAGCGCGCATTCGTTCGCGATGCGCCAGGCCGTCTTCTTCGCCGTCGGCTCGGTCATCGCGATCGTGATGAGCCGCATCGACTACTCGCGCCTGCGCGAGCTGAAGTACGGCGTCTACGGGCTCATGATCGCCGGGATCCTGCTCGTCGCGGTCTTCGGCGGGGTCACCAAGGGCACGCGCCGCGCGATCGAGCTGCCCGGGTTCGAGGTCCAGGCGTCCGAGCTGTGCAAGGTGCTGCTCGTCGTCGCGCTGTCGGCGTTCGCGGTCGATCGCGCCCGCGGCCTCGGCGAGCGCGACACGACCGCGCGGCTCGTGCTCGTCGCGATGGTGCCGGCGACCCTCGTCATGGCGTCCGATCTCGGCACCGGCCTCGTCTACCTCGTGATCCTGCTCGCGACGCTGTTCGTCGTCGGCGTCGGCTGGAAGCACTTCGCCGGCCTGATCGCGCTCGGCGTGATCTCGATCACGTTCGTGCTCGTCGCGGCCCCCGCGGTCGGCGTGACCGTCGTCAAGCCCTACCAGGTCGATCGCCTGACGGCCTTCCTGAACCCGTCCGGGGTCGCCGGCCAGGCCGGCTACCAGCAGAACCAGTCGCGGATCGCGATCGGCGCCGGTCAGAAGACCGGCCGCGGCGACCGCGCGACGCAGGGTCCACTCAAGTTTCTCCCCGAGCAACGCACCGACTTCCCCTTCGCGGCCATCGCGGAGCGGTGGGGATTCGTCGGCGCCGGACTCGTGCTCTCGCTCTACGCGCTGCTGATCTGGCGCGGTCTGCGGATTCTCACCGTGGCCAAGAACCTCTACGGCGCGCTGATCGCCGGAGGCATCGTGGCCATGCTCCTGTTCCAGGTCTTCATCAACGTCGGCATGAACGTGGGAATCATGCCCATCACCGGTATCCCGCTGCCGCTGCTCTCGTATGGCGGCAGCTCGGTGATCTCCACCCTCTTGGCCATCGGCCTCCTGCAATCGATCTACGCCCAAGGGCGCGCGACCGCTGCTGCGAAGGGCCGGGGCCGCCCGTTCTAGACAAAGGAATCGTCTTTTCATGAAGAAGCAACTGCTGGTCAGCGTCGATCGCGGAGAGACCCGCGTCGCGCTGCTGGAGGCGACGGGCACGCCCGGCGCCGCGAAGAAGCCGCCCGCCGCCGCGGCGTCGCGGGCCAAGCGGGACCCGGCCCCGGGCTACCGCGTCGCGGAGCTGTACTTCGAGCGCCGCGGCAACCGCTCGATCGTCGGCAACATCTACAAGGGCAAGGTCGACAACGTGCTCGCCGGCCTCGAGGCGGCGTTCGTCGACATCGGCCTCGACAAGAACGGCTTCCTGCACGTCGACGAGATCGTGATCCCGGGCGTCGACGTCGGCCGCCGCGGGCGCGGCAAGGAGGGCGGCTCGAAGATCACCGAGCTCATCAAGCCCGGCCAGGAGATCGTCGTGCAGGTCGTCAAGGACCCGCTGAAGAGCAAGGGCGCGCGCCTGTCGATGGAGGTCACGATCGCCGGGCGCTACATGGTCTACGCCCCGACGGGCGAGGGCATCGGCGTCTCGCGCCGCCTCGACGACAAGGAGCGCGAGCGCCTGCGCCGCGAGACCAAGGGCCTGGACCTGCGCGGCGGCGGCGCGATCATCCGCACGGCCGCGCACGGCGCCAAGCGCGAGCACTTCGAGCGCGAGCTGCAGTACCTCTTCAAGCTGCACGAGGTGCTCGACAAGCGCGTCGAGGAGACGCCGGCGCCGGGCCTCGTCTTCCAGGAGGCCGACCTCTCGGTCCGCGTCGTGCGCGACATCTTCTCCGAGCACTTCGAGCGCGCGATCGTCGACGACCGCCACCAGCACCAGCGGCTCGTCTCGTTCTTCACGCGCACGGCGCCGGAGCTCGTCGACCGCGTCGAGCTCTACGAGGACAAGGCGCCGCTGTTCAACGCCTACGGCGTCGACAAGATCATCGACGGGCTCATGACGCGGCGCGTCGACCTGCCCTCCGGCGGCTACCTGATCATCGACTACGCCGAGGCGCTGACGGTGATCGACGTCAACTCCGGCTCGTTCATCGGCCGCGGCAAGGGCGCGCGCCTGGAGGACACGATCACGACGACGAACCTCGAGGCCGCCGAGGAGGTCGTCAACCAGCTGCGCCTGCGCGACATCGGCGGGATCATCGTCATCGACTTCATCGACATGGCCCGCGCGCGCAACCGCGACGCCGTCCTGAAGACGCTGCGCAAGACGCTCGACGAGGACCGCACGAAGACCTTCACCGCCGAGATCTCCAAGCTCGGCCTCGTCGAGATGACGCGCCAGAACGTCACCGAGGGCGTGCGCGAGATCATCTCGCGGCCGTGTCCCACCTGCGACGGCGACGGCGTCATCAAGTCCGAGGAGACGATCGCGATCGAGTTCGAGCGCCGCCTGCGGACGCTCGTCAAGAAGGCGCCCAAGAAGCACGAGGCGTTCCTCGTGCAGATGAACCCGCGCGTGAGCGCGCAGTTCACCGGCAACGGCAAGCGCGTGCTGCACGCGATCGAGGAGGAGACCGGCCGGCGCTTTCACTTCACCGGCTCCGAGGGCCTGCCCCTGGACCACTTCGACATCGTCATGGAGGGCTCGCGCGACGAGGTCATGGAGCGCGCAGTGCCGTTTCGCGAGGGCGACGAGGTGCTCGTGCACATCGTCGAGCCGCACATGTACGACGTCGACGACGCGGTCGCCAAGATCGACGGCTACATCATCTCCGTCAGCGGCGGCGGTCGCTTCGTCGGCACGAAGAAGCTCGTGCGCATCGAGCACGCCGGGCGCACGTCGGCGACGGCGGTCATGCTCGACGCCGAGGAGCCGGAGCCGGTCGTGGAGAAGCCGGCCAGGGCGCCGGCCCGGCCGGCGAAGGTGCCCGTCGCGGTCGCGGCGGTCGCGGCGGAGGACTCCTCCGGGGACGATGACGTAGAATCGGCCCCTAGGCGCCGTGGCCGCAGAGGTGGACGCCGCAGGAAGGTCGCGGCGGACACGGCGGCCACGAGCGAACCATCTTCGGAGAGCTGAGCACACGACCATGGCCTACGCAATCGTCAAGACCGGCGGCAAGCAGTACCGCGTCGAGCAGGGGCAGACCCTGCTCGTCGAGCGCCTGCCCGAGGAGGCCGGGGCGACCGTCGTCCTGAAGCCGCTGCTGTACCGGTCGACCGACACCGTCTTCGACGCCGACGGCCTGTCCGGCGTGTCCGTGACCGCGAAGATCCTCGCGCACGAGCGCGGCGAGAAGATCCGCGTCTTCAAGTTCAAGCCCAAGCGCGGCTACAAGCGCACTGCCGGGCACCGGCAGGAGCTGACCCGCCTGGAGATCACCTCGCTGACCTCCGGAGCGCGCGCGTCGACATCGAAGGGCGAGGCCGAGAGCCCCGCCGAGGAGACCGCTCATGGCGCATAAGAAGGGGCTCGGCTCCTCACGCAACGGCCGCGACTCAAACGCCCAGCGCCTCGGCGTCAAGACGTTCGCGGGCGAGACCGTCAGCGGCGGCGAGATCATCGTCCGCCAGCGCGGGACGGTCTTCCGTCCCGGTGCCGGCGTCGGCATCGGCAAGGACGACACGCTGTTCGCGATCGCGGCCGGCACGCTCGTCTTTCACACCAAGCGCGGCAAGCGCATGGTGTCGGTCGCTCCGCACGACGCCGCCGCCTGAGTCAGGCTGCGCCGCGGCGCCAGCGGAGGTCCTGCGTCTGAGCGGCGAGGCTCAGACGTCGATCGTGCGGCCCACCGTGCCGCCGAAGTCGGCGGTCCAGTACCAGCCGAGCATCGAGTCGCCGCTGTGCGCGCGGGCGACGCCCATCACCTTGAACTTCGCGTTGAGCAGGTTCGCGCGGTGCGGCGGCGAGCTCTCCCACTGCTCGATCGTGCCGGCCGCGCCGCTCGATCCGCCCGCGATGTTCTCGCCGCTCGTCGGCCCGCCGTAGCCGAACGCCTTCAGGCGGGCGACGACGCTGCGGCCCTCGCTGTCGGTGTGGTCGAAGTCGTCGTTGCGCGCCATGTCGTCGCTCATCCACGCCGACGACCGCGACAGCGCGACCCCGACCTTCAGCGGCGCGCGCCCGTGCGCCTTGCGGAAGTCGTTGACGAGGTGGCAGAGCTGCTGCTCCTCGGCGTCGAGGACCGGGTCTGCGGACGTCTTCACTGCGGCCATCGTCGTCGCTCCTTTGTGCGGTGCGCGCCGGAGGGCTCCGGCGCCTCTGCGACAGTGATCGGCAGACGGAGGCCGGTGACACAGCCCGGGCTGTGTGCGATGGAGCACGGCGGGCCGGGCGCGGCTCGCCGAGCGCTCAGGTCGGCTGCGCGGTCGGCCGGATGAGGATCTCGTTGACGTCGACGTGCGGCGGCTGTGAGATCGCGTAGATCACGGCGCGCGCGATGTCCTCGGGCTCCAGCGCATGCTTCGGGCGGTTGTCGAAGAACGGCGTGTCGACCATGCCCGGCTCGATCGAGGTGACGCGGATCCCGGTCCCGTCGAGGTCCTGACGCGCGCTCTCGGCCATCGCCGTGACGGCGTGCTTCGTGGCGCTGTAGAGCGAGCCGCTCAGCGCGCGGCGCCCCGCGACCGAGCTCGTCAGCAGCAGGTGGCCGGTGCTCTGCCGCAGCGCCGGGATGGCGGCGCGGATCGTGTACGCGCAGCCGAGCACGTTCGTCAGCACCATGTCGCGCCACAGCTCGGGCGTCTCCTCGAGGAAGCCGCGCTTGGCGCCGAAGCCGGCGTTGGCCCATACGACGTCGATGCCGCCGAAGGCGTCGATCGCGGCGGCGATCATCGCCTCCTGCTGGCCGAAGTCGGCGACGTCGCAGGCGACGGCGAGCGCGCGCTCGGGACCGCCGAGCTGCGCGGCGAGCGCGTCGAGCCTGTCCTTCGAGCGCGCCGCGAGCACGAGCCGGTAGCCGTGCTCGGAGGCGAGCCGGGCCGTCGCGGCGCCGATCCCGCTCGACGCTCCGGTGATCAGGAAGACGCCCGGTTCGGGGCGCGGGCGGGGGTCGGGCACGTGGGCTCCTCTGCGTTGGACGGGCACGTGGCTCGAGTCTAGGAAGCAGGCCGTGTCCTATCGTCGTGCGGCGAGCATGCTCTACGACAAGGCCCGCATCTTCGTCGCAGCCGGTGGTGGGGGAGACGGCTGCCTGAGCTTTCGCCGCGAGGCCCACGTCCCGCACGGCGGCCCCGACGGCGGCGACGGCGGCCACGGCGGGGACGTCGTGCTCGTCTGCGACGACTCGCTGCGCGACCTGCAGACCTACAAGCGCCGCGCGCACTACAAAGCGCTGCGCGCCGGCCACGGCGAGGGCGACCTGCGCCACGGCGCGGCCGGACCCGTGCTCGAGATCCCGGTCCCGCCCGGCACGCAGGTCGTCTCGTGGGACGCCAGCACGCACGACCTCGTCGCCCCCGGCCAGCGCGTGACCGTCGCGCGCGGCGGCCCGGGCGGGCGCGGCAACAAGCGCTTCGCGACCTCGACGCGCCAGGCGCCGCGGCTTGCCGAGCGCGGCCTCGTCGGCGAGGAGGGCTGGGTCGATCTGCGCCTGAAGCTGCTCGCCGACGTCGGCCTCGTCGGGGTGCCGAACGCCGGCAAGTCGTCGCTGCTCGCGCGCATGACGCGCGCCGCGCCGAAGGTCGCGGCCTACCCGTTCACGACGCTCGAGCCGGTGCTCGGGACGCTCGAGGGCGCCGAGCGCCAGCTCGTCATCGCCGACATCCCCGGCCTGATCGAGGGCGCGAGCGCCGGCGCCGGCCTCGGCCACGACTTCCTCGCCCACGTCGAGCGCACGCGCCTGCTCGTGCACGTCCTCGACCTCGAGCCCGCCGACGGCAGCGACCCGCTGCACAACCACGCGACGATCGAGGCCGAGCTGCGCGCCCACGACCCGCGCCTCGCGTCGCTGCCGCGCCTGCTCGCGCTGTCGAAGTCCGACCTCGTCCCCGCCGGCGACGCCGCGGCCGCCGCCGAGCTCTGGCGCGAGCATCTCGGCGAGGAGGTGCCGGTGCTCGTCACGTCCAGCGCGACGGGCGAGGGGCTCGAGGCGCTCGCCGCCGAGCTGCTGCACAGGGTGCCGCTCGTGCATGCACCGGCAGCGGTCGCGGCGCTCGACGTGCCGCTCGCGGAGCACAAGATCTTCCGCCCCGCCGCCGGCCGCGGCTTCGACGTCCGGCGCCTGGACGACGGCGTCTTCCAGGTCGACGGCGATCCGATCGTGCGGCTGCTCGCGCGCCACGACCTCGACAACGACGAGGCGCTCGCGCACGTCGAGGGACGGCTGCGGCGGATGGGCGTGATCAGCGCGCTCGAGGCGGCGGGATTCGAACCCGGCGACGACGTCGAGATCGCCGGCGTGCTGTTCGAGCTGCATCCGGGGTAACGCCGTCCAAACATTCCCGAGCGCAACCTTGGTCGCTGTCGGGGTGTTGTCGCGACAGGCGGGGGCCAAGGCGACCAGGAGGAAGACGTGCGCGTGAACAGGGGCGATGGCAACACGAGGCGGCATGCTCCGTCGGTGACGCGACGCGGTGAGAGGGGCTACCGTTGCGCGCCGATGACCCTGCGCAAACTGCTGCTGGCCACCGTCCTGCTGAGCTGCCTGTGCACCACAGCGGCGCAGGCGGCGCCCGACCAGGTCTCGTTCATCCAGGACGACGACCAGCTCCTGTATCGCGGCGACCGCACCGCGGCGCGCACGCTCGTGACCGCCCGCTCGCTGGGCGCCGACGCCGTTCGCGTGACCGTGCTGTGGAGCGTCGTCGCCGACGGGGCCGACCTCAACAACGCCGACATCAAGCGGCTGAAGACCAAGGCGCTGCGCAAGAAGGCGCTCGCCCAGCGCAAGCGCTTCAAGGCGACCGACCCGCACACCTATCCCACGCGCAACTGGGACCGCTACGACAACGTCGTCAAGCAGGCCACGGCGCTCGGCATGCGCGTGCTGTTCACGGTCACCGGTCCCGGCCCGCGCTACGCGCACCGGGTCGCTCCGCCGAGCCAGCGCGCCAACGCCGGCACCTACAAGCCGATTCCGTCGCGCTTTCGCCAGTTCGTGCAGGCGGTCGGCACGCGCTACTCGGGCAAGTACCGCGACGAGAACGGCATCCGCAAGGCGCTGCCGAGAGTCGCGCTGTGGTCGCTGTGGAACGAGCCCAACCAGCCCGGCTGGCTGACGCCGCAGTGGGAGAAGGTCGACGGGCAGGTCGTCCCGGCCTCGCCCGCGCTGTACCGCGAGCTGTACCAGTACGGCCGTCAGGGCCTCGCGCTCAGCGGGCACGGCGGCGACGTCGTCCTGCTCGGCGAGACGGCGCCGCTGGGCTCCACCAAGCGCGGCCCGCGCAACGGCATCGAGCCGGTGCCGTTCCTGCGCGAGCTCGTCTGCGTGAACCCCGCCGGCCAGCAGTACACGGGCATGGACGCGACGCGCCGCCACTGCGACGACTTCCAGAAGCTCGGCGCGATCCACGCGTTCGGCTACGCGCACCACCCGTACACGAAGAAGGCCGCGCCGACGGTCAAGCCGTCGACCCCGGACGACATCACGATCGCGAACATCGGCACGCTCGGGCCGATCCTCGACCAGCTGTCGGTGGAGTCGGGCGGCAAGATCCCGTCCGCGATGCCGATCCTGCTGACGGAGTTCGGCTACGAGAGCAACCCGCCGGACCCGCGCAACGGCATCCCGCTGCTCAAGCAGGCGCAGTACAACGAGCTCGCGGACTTCCTCGCCTACAACGACCCGCGGGTCAAGGCGACGACGCAGTTCCAGCTGCGCGACGCGGCACCGGTCGCGAAGTACCCGAAGGGGTCGCGGCTGTACTGGTTCACCTACCAGTCGGGTCTCTACAACCTCAAGGGCGAGGCGAAGCCCGCGGCGTTCGCGTACGCGTTCCCGCTCGTCATGTATCCGGCGGGCGCGGGGATGACCGGCTTCTGGGGGCAGATGCGCTTCCGGCCCAACGGCTCGCAGGACGTCGCGCTGATGTTCTGGCGCCCGACGCCGAGCACGAAGCCGTCGCTGTGCGGCGACCCCGCCGCCGGCTGGAAGCAGCAGACGACGGGCACGCCGACGAACTTCCGCGGCTTCTTCACCGGCGCGATCCCGACGCCGGGGCCGGGCGGCGAGTACTGCGCCGCCTACCTCGACCCGACGAAGGGCAAGATCGTGACGGGGTCGCTGCCGGCGAAGGCGTAGCCGATCCGCGGTCGCGCCGGGCGAGCGTTCGCGCGCCCGGCGGCCGGGGCCGCGCGGGCTAAGCTCGGACGTCCCGTGGCCCGCTACGTCATCAAGCTCGGCTCGAGCATCGTCGCCGAGGACTCCGGCGAGCTGCGCGCGGACGTCATCGCCGGCATCTGCGCCGAGGCCGCGGCGCGCCACGCGGCGGGCCACGACGTCGTGCTGGTCACGAGCGGCGCGATCGCGCGGGGGATGCGGGTCATGAAGCTGCCGGTGCGCCCGCGGGCGATCGAGGAGCTGCAGGCGGCGAGCGCCGTCGGCCAGGGCAAGCTCTACCGCGTCTACGACGAGCTGCTGCGCGACCGCGGCATCACGAGCGCCCAGGTGCTGCTGACGTTCTTCGACATCAGCGCGCGGATGCACTACCTCAACGCGCGCCAGACGCTCGGCAAGCTGCTGGAGTGGCGCGTGCTGCCGGTCATCAACGAGAACGACACGACGACGACCGACGAGATCTCCTTCGGCGACAACGACTTCCTCGCGGCGCAGATCGCCGTCCTGATCGGGGCGGACCTGCTCGTGCTGCTGACCGACGTCGAGGGGCTCTACACGGCGAGCCCGAAGTCCGACCCGGACGCGCGGCTGGTTGCGGAGGTCTCGGACTTCGAGGCGCTGTCAGCGCTGGCGATCGGCCATACGACGTCGCCGCTGGGCACGGGCGGGATGCGCTCGAAGGTCGTCGCGGCGGAGATGGCGACGGCCGGCGGCATCGAGACGGTGATCTGCAGCGGGCTGCGCGACGGCGCGCTGGGCGCGGCGCTGGACGGCGCGCCCGGCGGCACCCGCTTCCCCGCGCGCGAGGGCCGCTACTCGTCGTTCAAGCTGTGGCTGAAGTACGCCAAGCCCTCGCACGGCACGATCGTCGTCGACGCGGGCGCCGCGCGTGCGCTGCGCGACGGCGGCACGTCGCTGCTGCCCGTCGGGGTGACCGGCGTGCGCGGCGCGTTCGACGCCGGCGACGCGGTCGAGGTCGCGCACGGCGCGATCGTCATCGGCAAGGGCATCTGCAACTACGCCGCCGGCGAGCTCGAGCGCGTCAAGGGCATGAAGTCCGGCGCGGTGCGCGAGGTGCTGCCGCGCGCGACCGACGAGGCGATCCACCGGGACTACTTCGTGCTGGCCTGATCTCACCGCGTCCAGATGACGGCTACCTGGTCGTGCTGGGTAGGCAAGACGCTCAGGCGCGCGACGAAGGAGGCTTGGATGGACAGGCGAACGCTGGGCCGCGGCAGCGCGGCGCTCGAGGTCTCGGCCGAGGGGCTCGGCTGCATGGGGATGTCGGAGTTCTACGGCTCCGGCGACGAGGGCGAGGCGATCGCCACGATCCACCGCGCGCTCGAGCTGGGCGTGGACTTCATCGACACGGCCGACATGTACGGCCCGTTCACGAACGAGCAGCTCGTCGGCAAGGCGATCGCCGACCGTCGCGACGATGTCGTGCTCGCGACGAAGTTCGCCAACGTGCGCGGCTCGGGTGGCGAGTTCCTCGGTGTGCGCGGCGATCCGCAGTACGTGCGCGAGGCCTGCGACGCCTCGCTGCAGCGCCTCGGCGTCGATCACATCGACCTCTACTACCAGCACCGCGTCGACCCCGCAACGCCGATCGAGGAGACCGTCGGCGCGATGGCCGAGCTCGTGGCGCAGGGCAAGGTCCGCCACCTCGGGCTCTCCGAGGCGGCCCCGGAGACGATCCGCCGTGCGCACGCCGTCCACCCGATCACCGCGCTGCAGACGGAGTACTCGCTGTGGACGCGCGATCCCGAGCAGGACGGCGTGCTGGCGACCGTTCGCGAGCTCGGCATCGGCTTCGTCGCCTACAGCCCGCTCGGGCGCGGCTTCCTCACCGGGGCGATCCGCTCGATCGAGGACCTGCCCGAGGGCGACTCGCGCCGCGCGGGCCGCTTCCCGCGCTTCGACGCGGAGAACTTCCAGCGCAACCTCGACCTCGTCGAGCGCGTGAAGGCGATCGCCGAGGAGAAGGGCGTCGCGCCCGGCCAGCTCGCGATCGCGTGGGTGCTGGCGCAGGGCGAGGACGTCGTCCCGATCCCGGGCACCAAGCGGCGCACCTACCTCGAGGAGAACGCCGCCGCCGCGGACGTCCGCCTGACGCCGCAGGAGCTCGAGCGCATCGACGAGGTGGTGCCGATCGGCGCCGGCGCGGGCGACCGCTACGCGGACATGTCGACGGTGCACCGCTGAGTCACCGCTGAGCAACGAGCACGCGCAGCCCGGCGAGCGCCGCCGGGCCTGCGTCGATCGTGGCGAATCTGCTGCGCCATGCGCGGCAGATTCGCCACGACCGCCCGTTCGCAGCGGTCGCGTAGGCTTTCCGGCATGGCCACCGCGACGCGCTCCGTGTCGGACGTCTGCCTGCGGGCACGCGCCGCCGCACGCGCGCTCGCGACCCTCGACACGGACGCGAAGAACGCCGCGCTGCACGCGATCGCCGGCGCGCTGATCGCCCGCACCGACGAGATCGTCGAGGCCAACGCGCGCGACATGCAGGACGGCCGGGACAACGGCCTCGACGCCGCGCTGCTCGATCGCCTCGCGCTCGATCCCGCCCGGATCGCCGGCATCGCCGCCGGCACGCGCGCGATCGCCGCGCTGCCCGATCCGGTCGGCGAGGTCGTCGAGGGCCGGCGGCTGCCCAACGGCCTCGACGTGCGCAAGCTGCGCGTCCCGTTCGGCGTCGTCGCCGTCGTCTACGAGGCACGCCCGAACGTCACGATCGACGCCGCCTCCCTGTGCCTGAAGTCCGGCAACGCCGTCGTCCTGCGCGGCTCCTCGTCTGCGACGCACTCCAACGCGGTGCTCGCGACGATCGCCTCCGAGGCGGCGACCGCGGCCGGCGTGCCCGACGGCGCGATCGGCCTCGTCGCCGGCGGCGGCCGCGAGGAGCTCGCCGAGCTCGCGACCCAGGACGGCGTCGTCGACCTCATCTTCCCGCGCGGCGGCGAGGGGCTGAAGGCGGCGCTGAAGGCGGTCGCGACCGTGCCGGTGATCTACGCGGCGTCCGGCAACTGCCACGTCTACGTCGACGCGAGCGCGGACCCCGCGGTCGCGGAGGCGATCGTCGTCAACGCGAAGGTCCAGCGGCCCGGCGTCTGCAACGCCGCCGAGACGCTGCTCGTGCACAGCGCGGCGGCGCCGACGTTCCTGCCGCGCGTGCTGCGCGCGCTGGACGCGACGGGCGTGCAGCTGCGCGTCGACGGCCGCGCGCGGGCGCTCGCGGGCGAGCTCGCGCCGCGCCTGCGCGACGCGACCGACGAGGACTGGGACACGGAGTTCCTCGGGCTGACGCTCGCGGTCGGGGTCGTGGACTCCGTCGAGGAGGCGATCGACCACGTCAACGCCCATGGCTCCGGGCACTCGGAGGCGATCGTGACCCGCGACACCGTCGCGGCGCGCGCGTTCGAGCTCGGCGTCGACGCGGCGTGCGTCTACGTCAACGCCTCGACGCGCTTCACCGACGGCGGCGAGTTCGGGATGGGGGCGGAGATCGGCAACTCCACGCAGAAGCTCCACGCGCGCGGCCCGATCGGCGTGCGCGAGCTGTGCACGTTCAAGTACGTCGTCGTCGGCGACGGCCACGTGCGCCCGTGACGCGCTGATCGCGTGGCGCGCGTCGGCATCCTCGGCGGCACCTTCAACCCCCCGCACCTCGCCCATCTCGTGTGCGCGTCCGAGGCCGCCGCGCAGCTCGACCTCGACCGCGTCCTGCTGACGCCGGTCGCGATCCCGCCGCACAAGGAGGCCGCGCTGGATCCCGGTCCGGCCGAGCGCCTCGAGCTCTGCCGGCTGGCCGTCGCGGGCGACGAGCGCCTGCGCGTCTGCGACCTCGAGATCGCGCGCGGGGGACCGTCGTACACGGTCGATACCCTCCGGGAGCTGCACGAACGCGATCCGGAGGACCAGCTGACCTTCATCCTGGGGGGCGACATCGCCCTCGGACTGCCGACCTGGCACGAGCCCGAAGCGGTGCTCGGGCTCGCGACGCTTGCCGTCGCCGAGCGCTCGGGCGCCGGCCGTGGCGACATCGCCGAGCGCCTCGACGAGGCGTTCCCGGGGCGCGCGTCGCTGCGCTTCTTCGACAT
Organism: Solirubrobacteraceae bacterium; assembly: GCA_036271815.1. Lineage (GTDB taxonomy): Bacteria > Actinomycetota > Thermoleophilia > Solirubrobacterales > Solirubrobacteraceae > CADCVQ01. Next base: position 20,475 of record DATAZX010000043.1, on the reverse strand, counting down.
GCCCCGCATCGACATCTCGTCGTCGCAGATCCGCCGGCGGGTCGCGGCGGGCGCCCCGATCCGCTACCTCGTCCCACAGGCCGTCGCAGACCGCATCGAACAGGGAGGGCTCTACCGATGACCCCCGAACAGCTCGCAGAGACGATCGCCGCGCTCGCAGCCGACAAGAAGGCCGCCGACGTCGTCGAGCTCGACGTGCGCGGCGTGCTCGGCTACACCGACTTCTTCCTCGTCTGCTCGGGCAACACCGCCCGCCAGACGAAGGGCATCCACGACGGCATCCACCAGGCGCTGAAGGACGAGCACGGCCTGCTGCCCCGCCGCGTCGAGGGCGTCCGCGAGGCCACGTGGATCCTGATGGACTACCTCGACGTCGTCGTGCACATCTTCACGCCCGAGGCACGCGACTTCTACCGCCTCGAGCAGCTCTGGGGCGAGGTCCCGTCGCGGACGATGGAGCCCGTCGAGAGCTGACACGCCGTCCGCCGCTTCTGGTAGAAGCCGCGTCGTGCTTCGGCGCCTTCTGATCCTCCTGACGGTCGCTGCGGCGCTGGCTCCCGCTGCGGCGATCGCGGCGGAGCCCCCGAACCAGCACGACCCCTGCGCGCGCGGCGGGCGCGACAGCTGCGCCACGACGGGCGTCGGCCAGTACAAGACCTATCGCTATGGCCTGCGCTGGTTCGGCGACTACCGCGGCGCGGTCGACGGCGTCGACGGCCCCACCTTCTGCCTCGACCTGCGCTACTGGTATCCCGGGCGCTCGTACGACTTCCGGGCGAGCTCGGCCGACGGGCTGCACAACCGCGCGGGCGATCCGATCTCCGCGCAGAGCCTGCGCCGGATGTCCTACGCGATCTGGAGCTTCGGCCGCACGAGCAAGCGCGCGAATCAGGGTGCGGTGATGCTCTACGTCCACGAGATGATGGGCGACGGCGCCGCCGGCGAGGTCGATCCGTCGGCCGCCGGCGGGGCGGTGCGAGCGGTCTACGAGCGGATCGCCCGCGACGCCCCTCGCTACGCCGGCCCGTATCGCATCCAGGTCGGCCTGCCGGACACGCTCCCCGTCCGCCGCACGGCGTCGCTGACCGTGCGCGTGCTCGCCTACTCCGGCGCGGTCGTGCCGAACGCCCACGTCACCCTGAAGGCGACGGGAGCCGACGGCCTGCCGGCGACGATCGACACCGGGTCCGACGGGGTCGCGCACCCGCAGCTCACGCCGACGGACGCCACGAACGGCGTGCGCGTGACGGCGTCGGCCGGCCAGATGGCGGCGCTCGCGCCGAGGATCTACGTGCCGGCGCGCAAGGACGCGGCGCGCAACGGCCAGCGCCTCGCCGCCCCGGCGTCGGCGCCGGTGAGCGCCTCCGCGAGCGCGACCGTGCGGCCGGCGCAGCTCACGGTGACCACCGCCGCGGCCCCGACGACGCTGCTCGCCGGACAGCCCAGCCGCGACACCGTCACGATCGCCGGCGCCTACCACGGCTGGACCGGGCAGGTCGCCGTCCGGCTGTACGGGCCGTTTCGCTCGCAGGCCGCGGTGTCGTGCATCGGCGTGCCGGTCGCGAGCACGTCGTATCAGCCGGGCGCCGGACCCTCCACGACGCCGCCGCTCGTCGCGTCCGCGCCCGGCTGGTACGCGTACCAGCTGTCGATCGCGGGCTCGGCCGGCGTCGCCGCCGCGACGACGGCGTGCCCCGACGCGGCGGAGACCTTCAAGGCCGAGGTGCAGCCGGTGCTCGGCACGCAGATCAGCGAGCAGAGCTCGCTCGCGGGCGACGCGGTGAGCGACTCGGTCGCGGTCAGCGGGCTGGTCGGCGAGAGCGTGAACGTCGCGGCGATGCTGTACGGCCCGTACCCGTCGCCCGACAAGGCGACGTGCACCGGCGCGCCGTTCTGGACCGGGGGCTTCACGGCCGCCGCGGACGGCACGTACGTCACCGCGCCGGTGACGCTGACCGTCCCCGGCTACTACACGTACGTCGAGTCGATCCCGGCCGGCGACTTCGCCCGCCCCGCGACGGCGCCCTGCGCCGGCGCGACGGAGACGACGGTCGTGCGCGGGAAGCCGGCGATCGCGACGCAGGTCTCCGCGCAGGAGGCGACGCCGGGCACGGCGATCACCGACTCGGTCGTCGTGAGCGGCCTCGGCGCGCTGAGCGCGACCGCGAACGTCGCGCTGTACGGGCCGTTCGCGTCGAAGGACGCGATCCGCTGCGACGGCGCGCCGCTCTCCGACACGACGCTCGCGGTGACCGGCGACGGCACCTACGCGTCGCAGCCGACGACGCTGGCGAAGGCCGGCTTCTACGCCTACCAGGAGTCGCTCGCCGCCACGCCCGCCTACGAGGGCGCGACGACGGCCTGCGCGGACACCGCCGAGACGACGTTCGTGCGCGCGCAGCCGGTCGTGACGACGCTCGTCTCGAGCGCGGTCGTGCGTCCCGGCTCCTCGATCTCCGATCGCATCGGCGTCACCGGCCTCGGGCAGACGCCGGCCACGGTGCAGGTGCGCCTGTTCGGTCCGTTCGCCTCGCTCGCCGCGATGCACTGCGACGGCGTGCCGCTGTGGAAGGGCAACGTGAACGCGACCGGCGACGGCCGCTTCACCTCGGCGAAGGTGAAGCTGTCGCGTGCCGGCTTCTACACCTACCGCGAGCGGATCGTGGGCACGGTCAGCATCGTCGACGCGCAGACGGCGTGCGGAGACGTGGCGGAGACCTCGCTCGCGTCGCCGCTGATCCTGACCGGCCGCGGCGACCCGGCGACGCACGTGCTGGCTGCCTCCGCGACCGCACGGGCGACGTCCGGCGCGCGGGCGGCGCAGACCGGCGCGGCGGGGGCGACGGGCTCGGCGGCGCAGACCGGCGCGGCGGCGCAGACCGGCGCGGCGGGGGGGATCGGCGCGGCGGCGCAGACCGGCTCGGCGGCGCAGACCGGCGCAACGGCGCAGACCCGCTCGGCCGGGGCGGCCACGGCCAAGCCGACGCACGTGCGCATCCCCCGTCTGGGCATCGACGCGCCGATCTACCCGGTCGACATCGACACGCAGGTCGGCGCGCTCGCGATCCCCAAGGACATCGACCGCGTCGGCTGGTGGCAGGACGGCGCGGCGCCGGGGTCGGCGAACGGCTCGATCCTGCTCGCCGGCCACGTCGACAGCGCGGCCCGCGGCGCCGGTGCGTTCTACGCGCTCAAGAGCGCGCGCCGCGGCCAGACGGTGACCGTCACCTCCGACGACGGCAAGGCGCGCAGCTATCGCATCACCACGGTGCGTCGCGTGCTCAAGGCGGCGCTGCCGGCGAGCATCTTCTCGCGCACGGGGCCGCGCCGGCTCGTGCTCGTCACCTGCGGCGGCCCGTTCGACGCGAGCGTCGGCCACTACCGCGACAACATCATCGTCACCGCGCTGCCGCGCTGAGACGACTCACCACGACGCACTGAATTGCGGCACCAGGTGAACCCGGTTCGCATTTGACCGACCGATGTGACGGGGCTAGCGTGGGCGCCATGAGACGACTCGTGGTGGGCTGTGCACTCGCAGGAACGCTGTGGCTCGTTTCCTCGGCCTCCGCCGCGGCGGTCGTCACCCGCTACGTGGACGACGACCACGCGCAGTGCCCGCAGGCGACGTTCACCAAGATCCAGGCCGCGATCGACGCCTCCGCTGCGCACGACATCGTGCGCGTCTGCGCGGGCACCTATCGCGAGCAGCTCACGCTCCCGGCCGACAAGCCCGCGCTGATGGTCGCGTCGCTGCCGGCGCTCGCCGCTCACGTGATGGCGCCGGCCGGCGGCGCGACGTCGGAGCCCGACACCGTCGGCCCGGGATCGCGGACGGACCTCATCAGCGTGCTCGGCAGCGAGCAGCACGTCCTCGGCCTCAGCATCTCCGGGCCGATCACGCCGCACGTCGTCCACGACGGGTGCGGGACCGCGTCCGCGATCGCCGACGCCGGAGCCGACACGGTGCTGGACGGCAACGTGCTCACGGGTCTCTCCGACAATCCCTGCCCCGATCCCAACGGCCCGTTTCCGACGACGGACGGCATTCGCCTCGACTACGCCGCGACCGCCGCGGTGATCGAGCGCAGCACGATCCAGGGCGCGGTCGACGGCATCGAGCTGGGCGACGGCCACCAGGTGCTCGCGGAGCGCAACGTCATCGTCGGCCGCGGCGCCGCCAGCCCGGGGTACGGCGTCGACGGCGGCGGCATCGACACGTCGCTGCGCTCCAACGACATATCGGCGACGAGCATCGGGATGGTCCTCTACGAGTTCTCGGGGCTCGCGAAGGGCAACGAGCTGCACGACAACGGCACCGGCCTCGAGCTCGGCGACGGCGTGTTCGCGACGACGATCGACTCGAACATCATCCACGCCAACCGCGGCGACGGGCTGCTCACGACCGGCCCCGGGGAGATGGGCGCCGGCAGCTCGGGGCTGATCCGCGGCAACGACGTGCGCTCCAACGGCCACGACGGCATCTCGGTGAACGGCTGCCCCTCGCACTGCGACATCGCGCAGAACTCGTTCCAGGTCGATCGCAACATCTCGCTCGGCAACGGCCACTACGACTGCTTCGACAGCGTCCCCGCGGTCGACGTCTGGACGAACGACATCGGCGTCACCGACTCGCCGTCGACGATCTGCTCGCCGCACTGAAGGGACGCCCGGGCGAGGCTCACGACGGCCGCAGCATCATCCGCGCGATCTGGCCGAGCCCCTGCCGCGTGCCGTAGGAGAGGATCGAGACGCGGTACACCCGCGCGGCCAGCACGAGCACGAGCCCGATCGCCGCAAGCAGCGCGAGCGCGGACACGAGGACCTCCCACCACGGCGGCGAGCCCAGCGCGACGCGGGTGAACATCGTCATCGGGCTCAGCGGCGGGACGAACGAGAGCACGCGCGCGAGCGACGACTCCGGGTTGCCGAGCACGACCGTCGACGCGAGGAACGACGCGACGATCAGGACGCCCGGTATCGCACCGGCCCCCGTCGCGTCCTCGATCCGGCTCGCGGGCGCGCTGAGGCCCGCGTACAGCGTGCCGTAGAAGGCGAAGCCGAGGACGAAGAAGACGCCGAACGCGACGAACGTCCCGGCCGGGACGTCGGCGAGCCGGATGCCCGCCGAGCTCCCCAACACGTCGCCCGCCGCGAGGATCGCGAGCGCCGCGACGATCCACAGCGCGAACTGCAGGAGGCCCGCGAGCCCGACGCCGCCGAGCTTGCCGGCCATGTGCGCGAGCGGCGTGACGCGGGCCATCATCACCTCGGTCACGCGCGACGCCTTCTCCTGCACGATCGCCGACGACACCGCCGCGCCGTAGACGAGGATCGACATGTAGAGCATGAGCAGCAGCGCGTAGACGAGCGAGCGCGACTGCGACGAGACGGTCTTGCCGTCGGTGTCGTGGACCGCGAGCCGCGGCGCCGCGAACGCTGCGGCGATCTGCGCGCCGTCGAGCCCGCGCCGGCGCAACCGCTGCGCCGCCGCCACCGAGGACAGCGCGCTGCGCAGCCGCGCGACCTCGTCGCCCGGCTCCTTGGCGTCGTAGCGCGCGACGCGGCCGAGCAGCAGCGCCCCGTCGACCTCGCCGTCGCGACGCAGCCGCTCGGCCGCGGCGGCGCTCGCCACGCGCCGCAGCTCGAGCGTCGGCTTGCCGTTCGGGGCGCGCTCGGGCAGCGCGCGCTGCAGGGCGGCGACCGTCGCCGGGTCGGCGCCCGCGACGGCGACCTCCGTGCGCGTCGCGTCGTCGATCGCGTGCGTGATCGTCGGCAGCAGGAACAGCGCCACGATCAGCAGCAGGCCGCCGACGGTCGTGATGCGGTAGCCCGTGCGCCGGACGCGGCTGCGCAGCTCGCGCCGTGCGATCAGGAGGGCGTTGCGCACCGCGCTCAGCCCGCGGCGGCCGCGGTCTCCTTGAGGAAGATCTCGCGCAGCGTCGGCTCGACGGTGCGCAGCTCGCGCAGCTCGCCGTGGCGCAGCGCGCTGCGCGCGAGGTCGTCGACGGACGCGCCGTCGGTCGAGCCGAGCGCGAGCCAGTCGCCCTGTGGCGGGCCGTCGGGCTCGAGCGCTCGCACGTCGCGGCGCAGCGCCGCGTCGTCGCCGCGAAACAGCAGCCGCACGTGGCTGCGGTCGCGGTGGCGCGCGCGCAGATCGGCCACCGGACCCGAGAAGACGAGACGCGAGCGGTGCATCAGCGCGAGCGCGTCGCACAGCGACTCGACCTGCTCGAGGTCGTGGGTGCTGAGCACGATCGCCGTGCCGGCGGCCTGCAGCTCGGGCAGCACCTCGCGCAGCAGCGCGTGGTTGACGGGATCGAGGCCGCTGAACGGCTCGTCGAGGATCAGCAGCCGCGGCTCGTGGACGACCGCCGCCAGCAGCTGGACCTTCTGCTGGTTGCCTTTCGAGAGCGCGGCGACGGGCGTGCCGACGTGCTCGGCGACGTCCATCCGCTCCAGCCAGCGGGCGGTGCGGGCCTTCGCGTCGCGCCGCGAGAGGCCGCTGATCTCGCCGAAGAAGGCGACCTGCTCGGCGACCGGCATGTCGGCGTACAGCCCGCGCTCCTCCGGCAGGTAGCCGAACAGCAGGCGCGGCAGCTCGGCGACGCGCCGCCCGTCCCAGCGCAGCTCGCCGCTGTCGGGACGGATGATGTCGAGCGTCATCCGGATCGTCGTGGTCTTGCCGGCCCCGTTGGGTCCGAGGAGCCCGAAGATCGCCCCGCGCGGAACCTCGAACGACACGTCGCTGACCGCGGACCCGCTCGCGTAGCGCTTGCAGACGGTGTCGAGGACGAGCGTCATGCGCGGGGGCGATCCCCGATCCGGACGACGTCACGTGGGGGTGCGGCCATGTCCGGGGAGTGCCCGCATCGCTCGCGGGCTACTCGCGCCGCCACGCCGGCGGGGTCGCGCCGCGCCCGGTCGGAGCGTCCCGACCCGCCATCCGGGCCAGCCGGCCGCCGCGAGGTTGGGACCGAACGGCCATGTCGCAGCGCACGGGTCCAGACCTATGCTGGCCACGCGGGCTGCAGGGTCCGAGACGGGGGATTCCGCGGGGCAACCGGCGGTGACGAGGCGGGGAGCAGGGCGGTCGCGCGTGCGCGAGGCCGTCCGTCGACCCGTGTCCGAACGCCGGTCGCCACATCATCGATCAACGGGGACAGATGAAGCGCTTGCACCTGCGTGCCTATCAGGCCGTTCCGGTTCGCCTCACCGCATGCTCGACGTCGCGGTGAGCGTGGGTCCGGCACTGCGCATCGTGACGCTGGCGTGCGCGACCGCGGCGCTGGCGGGCGCGGCGGCGTCGCGCGCATCGGCGGGCGAGGCCGTGCTGTGGGCGTGTCACGGGCCGGCGGGACAGGCGCTCGGCGTGCCGTCGCCGGTCGCGCTCAGCTCCGGCGACGCCGTCACGACGACGTATGGCTCCGGTTGCGCGGCGCCGGCGCCGGCGCTCGGCGACGGCGGCCTGCGCGCCGCGTTCACGCGCCCCGATCCCAGCGGCGGATCGCAGGCCCTCTGGCGCGTCGACGTCCCCGCGGGCGTGACGCTCGAAGCGGTCCACATGACGCGTCGCACGAGCGGCTTCGGCGGGGCGCCGGTGCTCGGCGGCGGGCAGTCCTACGTGACGCAGACGTCGTCGCAGACGCTCGAGTCGGCGAGCGTCGAGGACGCCTCGAACGTCGCGCTGGACGGCGCGTTGGACGCCGACCCCGCCGACGGCGGCTACGTGCGCTTCGGCGTGCTCTGCGCGAAGGCGCCGTCCGCGCGCTGCGGCGCTCCGAGCGCCACCCCGATCGCGGCCGAGGCCGGCGCGATCGCGTTGCGCGTCCGCGACGACCAACCGCCGCGCGGCGCCGTCGGCGGCCTCAGCACGCCCGCCGCCGGCACGCTCGATCTCACGCTGCTGGCGACCGACGCCGGCCTCGGCCTCGCGTCCGCGCAGGTGACCCTCGACGGCACCCCGGTCTTCACGGCCGATCTCGGCGGCGCGTCGTGCGCCGAGCTCTCGCCGCAGGACGCGACGATCGACCTGCCGGCCGGGACGCCGTGCCCCGCATCGGTGTCCGGCGTCGCGCTGCCGGTCGACACGACGCAGGTCGCCGACGGGCCGCACGCGCTGCGCGTGATCGTGCGCGACGGCGCGGGCAACGCCACCACGGTCGCGGACGCGCCGATCGTCGTCGCGAACACGCCGGTCGCGACGAGCAGCACGGCCGTGCTGTCGATCGGCAGCGGCGACGTGCAGGGTCCCGGCGACGGGGGTGCCACCGGCAGTGGCGGGGCCGGCGGCGGTGGCGCGGGCGGCGGGGAGGGCGGCGGCAGCGGTGGCGGCGGCACGGGCATCGGCGGCACCGTGCCGAGCATCCTCGCGCTGAGCATCGACGCGCCCGCGAGCCTCGGCCGCTTCCCGGAGACCGCGGGCCTGTCGAGCGCGACCATCGCCGCGACCGTGACGGCGACCGACGCGCCCGTCTCGCTCAGCATCGCCGACGGCGACAGCGACCGCCCGCCGTCGCGCGGGCACATGACCGCCGGCTCGCACCGCCTGGCCGCCCCGTTGCAGGCGGCCGCGGCAGCCGCGGCGCCACAGCCGCTCGACCTGCCGATCGACCCGCTGCTCATGCGCTGGAACGACGTGGTCGCGGCGCGGCGCACGGCGATCCACCTCACGCAGCGCGCGAGCGCCCGCGAGCTGCGCAGCGGCCCGTACGCGAAGACCGTGCTCATCACCGTCTCCACGCAGACCCCATGACCCACCCCACCGGCCACCCGACCCGATCGAGGCGACACATGAACCGGACGCACATCACGACGATCGCGACGGCCGCCGCGTGCCTGGCGGGCGCGGCGGCGTGGCTCGCGCCGGCCACCGCGGCCGGGGGCCTCGCGATGTCGCCGGCGATCACCGAGCATCTCGCGCAGGTGGGCGTCGTCGGCTCGGTCGACGTCTCGAACACGACGAGCGGGCCGCTCGCGATCACGGTCACGCCGCGGCCGTGGAGCCAGGCGAGCAGCGACGCGGTCGCGCCGAACCGGCGCAAGACGCTCTCGAGCCAGGTCGCCGTCAGCGCCGGATCGTTCTCGCTCGCCGCCGGCGCGCACAAGGTCGTCACGCTGACGCTGCGTCACGCGCCGGCCGCGGGCTCGCTCTACGGGGCGCTGGAGATCGTCGGCAAGCCGCCCGCGCCGAAGAAGCGCACCGGCATCATCGCCGAGTTCCGCCTCGTCGGAAGCCTGCGGCTGAACCCGGCGCCGGGCCACGGCAAGCTGCGCCTGTCGCTGCACAGCCCGCGGATCACGGGCAAGGGCGCCAAGCGCAAGGTCGCGGCGGCCCTGCGCAACGCCGGCAACACCGTCGACCCGGTGAGCGGCAGCGCGCGCATCACGGGCGCGCATGCCAAGCGCGCCGTCGCCATCGCCGCCAGGCGCATCGTCCCGGGCGCGACCGTCGACCTTCCGCTGGGCTCCGTCCGGGGCCTGCCCAAGGGGCGCTACCGCGCCCGCATCTCCCTGCTGCAAGCCGGCAAGCCGGTCCTGACCACGACGCGCCTGTTCCGCATCCGATGAGGACGCACCCACCCACCCCCGTGAGGACGACGACGACCATGCCGAAGACCACCACCCGCCGTCTGCTGACGCTGCTCGCCGCGCTCGCGATGCTGCTGCTGACCGTCGCCGCGCCCGCCTCGGCGGCCGATCCGGTGCTCGACCTCGAGACGCTCACCGGCGCCCAGGCCGAGCACATGATGCAGGACGGCACGCTGACGTCCGTGCAGCTCACGCGCGCCTACATCAACCGGATCGCGGCGCTCAACAAGAGCGGTCCCGGCATCAACGCGGTGACGCAGATCAACCCCGATGCGCTGAAGGAGGCCGCGCTCGCCGACAAGGAACGTGCCGACGGCGACCTCCTCGGCCCGGCGCACGGCCTGCCGATCATCCTCAAGGACATCATCGACGCGACGCCGATGCCGACGACGGCCGGCGACTACGCGCTGCGCAACTCGTTCCCCGCGGAGGACTCGGGCGTCGCGAAGAAGCTGCGCGCGAGCGGCGTCGTGATCCTCGGCAAGGCCGGCCTGTCGGAGTGGGCCAACAGCTTCGGCTCGAACCCGTCGGGCTTCAGCAACCTCACCGGCCAGGTCCTCAACGCGATCGACGCCGACCAGAACCCGAGCGGCTCGTCCTCGGGCTCGGCGGCCGCCGTGGCGTCCGCGGAGTCGATGCTGTCGATCGGCACGGAGACGTCGGGCTCGATCATCAGCCCCTCGCAGACGCAGAGCCTCGTCGGCCTGCGCCCGACGGTCGGGCTCGTCCCCGGCTACGGCATCGCCCCGATCGACGCCTCGCAGGACACGGCGGGCCCGATCGAGCGGACGGTGTCCGACGCGGCGATGACGCTGCAGTCGATCGCGGGCTTCGACCCCGAGAGCGACGGCGAGTACTCCGCGGTCTTCGGGCCGGGCTACACCGGTCCGGGCGGCAACGGCGACATCCCGACCCTGCCGGACCAGGTGCCGAACTACATGTCGGCGCTCGACCTGAGCTTCGTCAACGGCAAGAAGATCGGCTACAACGGCACGCTCACGCCGGGCACCCCGCTGCAGATGGCCTATGACGCCCTCGTGGCGGCGGGCGCGACGATGGTCCTGCGCCCGACCACGACCACGCCGACCGTTCCGGGGCTTCCGAGCGGCTACGAGCAGCACAAGACGATCGACGAGTACTACAAGCACCTCGGCGCGCTCGCACCGATCCAGAACCTCGCCCAGGAGGTCGCCTTCGACAACGCCAACGTGCAGGAGGGCGAGAAGTTCGGCAACTCCGCCCATGCGACCGAGTCGGTCGCCGACATCACCCCGGGCGGTGCCAACGAGGCGCAGTACCGCGCGAACCTGCCGATCCGCAAGCTCGCGTTCCACAACTCGATCGACTACATGATGAATTACGCGAACTCCGATCCGATGCTCGACTCCGGGGGCCACCCGACGGCGACGCCGGACCCGGTCATCGGGATCCTCGGCAGCGTCCCCAACGGGCCGGCCGCCGGCTACCCGCAGATCACGATCCCGATGGGCTACAACACGACGTTCCGCCGCACGCAGAACGTCTCGATCAACGGCAACGCCTACGACGAGCGCAACCTGCTCGGCATCGGCTACGTGATCGAGCAGGCGACGCACCTGCGCCAGCCGGCGAGCATGGTCGACCCGAGCATGTACCGCTGCGCGAAGACGTCTCCGCCGGAGCCGTTCGCCTCGCGCGGCAGCTGCAACCCCGACTACGACAGCCTGATGGCGATGATCGGCGGCAGCGCGCCGCCGCTGACGTTCTCGCTGGAGACCGAGTCCGCGCAGAGCCTCGAGGCGCGTGAGAACGCGGGCACGCTGTCGGCGGTGACGCTGACGAAGGCCTACCTCGCCCGCATCGCGCTGGCGAACGCCGAGGGCCCGGCGATCCAGGCCGTCCGCGACATCAACACGAACGCGCTCAACGAGGCGAAGGCGCTCGACGACGAGCGTGCGACGAGCGGTCCGCGCGGGCCGTTGCACGGCATCCCCGTGCTGCTCGACGACTCGATCGACGTCGACGGCATGCCGACGACGGCCGGTTCGATCGCCCTGCAGCACTCGATGCCGACCGCGGATGCCAAGCTCGTCGCCAAGCTCAAGGCGGCGGGGGCGATCATCCTCGGCAAGACGAACGTCACCGAGCTCGACGGCCTGTTCGACGCGAACATCCCCGAGGGCTACTCGTCGCTGGGCGGCCAGGTGCTCGTCCCGTCTGACACCGACAAGACGCCGGGCGGCTCGTCCGCGGGCTCGGCGGCGGCGACCGCGTCGGGCATGGCGGCGATGACGGTCGGCATGGAGACGTCGACCGACACCGCGCAGATGATCGCGCCGGCGGGCGTCAACGGCGTCGTCGCGCTGAAGCCGACGGTCGGGCTCGTGAGTCGCACGGGCGTGCTGCCGGTGGCGAGGTCGCAGGACTCGCCCGGGCCGATCACGCGCACCGTCTACGACGCGGCGACCGAGCTGCAGGCGATGGCCGGTCCGGATCCGAGCGACCCGGCGACGATCGGCGCGCCGGCGGTGCCGAACTACACCGCCGGGCTCTCGACCGCCGCGCTGAGCGGCAAGCGGATCGCGGTCATCTCGAACACGACCGCGCCGTACCCGTCGGTCGTCTCGGCGCTGAACGCGCTCGGTGCGACGACGGTCGTCGCGACCGTCGGCACGCCGAGCCCGAACCCGCCGAGCATCGTGACGAGCGAGTTCAAGCGCGACCTCAACGCGTACCTGTCGGGCATCCCGGGCGGCGGCGCCAAGTCGCTGCAGGGGATCATCGACTACGACAACGCCAATCCGGTCGAGGGCCTGAAGTACCAGCAGGGCGAGCTCGCGAGCGCCCAGGCCGTCGATCTCGGAGACTCCGCCACGGCGGCGGCGTACACGTCGAACAAGGCGACGGGCCTGGCGTCCAACCAGGCGCTGATCGACGGGATCCTCGACAACGGGACGCCGAGCGACCCGAGCGACGACTTCGACGCCGTCGTCGTGCCGAGCGGCAACGCGCTCGTGGGGATCGCCGACCGTGCCGGCTACCCGGTCCTGACCGTGCCCGCGGGCTACGGCGCGACCGCGAGCGGGGCGGGTCACAACCCGATCGGCGTGACGTTCGTCGGCACGGCCTTCAGCGAGGCCAAGCTGCTCGCCGACGGCTACGCCTACGAGCAGGCGACCAACGTGCGGCTCGCTCCGAGCTTCACGAACCCGAGCATGTGGCGCTGCGTGCCCTACAGCACGTTCTTCTCGCCGCACGACTGCAACCCGGGCGACCTCGAGAGCAGCTCCGCCGCCGGGCCGACCGCGTTCCCGGTGGCGACGTCGGTGGGCGGGACGGTCCTGCCGACGCTCGGGCTCACGCTCGGTGCCGCGTCGACGAGCCTGGGGACGTTCGTCCCGGGCGTGGGAGCCGACTACAGCGCGTCGGTGACCGCATCGCTGACGAGCACCGGCGGCGATGCGACCCTGTCGGTGCTCGATCCGTCGAGCACCGCGCCGGGCCACCTCGTCAACGGGGCGCGGTCGCTGGTCGCGCCGCTGCAGGTGCGGGCGACGAACGGGTCGGTCACGTCGTCGCCGTTCTCACCGCTCGGCGTGGGGACGGTGTCGCTGCTCGGCTACTCCGACCCGATCTCGAGCGACCCGATCACGATCGGCTTCAAGCAGTCGATCGGGGCGAGCGAGCCGCTGCGCACCGGGACCTACGCCAAGACGCTGCTGTTCACGGCGTCGACGACGAGCCCGTAGGACGAGCGCCCGTCATGCCAATCCGGGGACCGGTCGCCGCGAGGCGGTCGGTCCCCGGGCGGGGCGCTGACCCGCGAATATCCGACCTCGCGGAGGCAGCACCTCTTTCTAACGTTGACGTAAGAATACGATGTAGCCGTAGATGTCCGTGGCAACGCCTCCAACCGGTTCGAAGAAGCAGACCGGGCGGGGGCGCCGGGGCTCTGAGCATGGGGAGGACGCGGACCAGGGACGGCGCCTGAAGCGCGGGATCGCCTCGCTCGTCGTCCTGATGGTGCTCGTCGGCGCGCTGCTGGCCGCGGTGCCGGGGCTGCGCGACGTCGCCGACCGCCTCAGCGACGTCGATCCCTGGTGGATCGTGCTGGCCGCGGTGCTCGAGGTGCTCTCGTGCGTCGGCTACGTGCTCGTCTTCCAGCAGATCTTCCGCCGTGCGCCGCGGCGCTTCGCGATGCGCGTCGCGCTGTCGGAGATGGCCTTCGGCGCCGTGCTGCCGGTCGGCGGCGCGGGCGGGATCGCGATCGGCGCGTGGATCGTCAAGGCGAAGGGCGGGCCGGTGCGGCGCTTTGCCGAGCGCTCGGCGGTGCTGTTCCTGCTGACGAGCGCCGTCAACGTCGCGACGCTCGTGCTCGCCGGGCTGATCGTCGGCCTGCGGATCGCGCCGGCGCCGCACCCGGTGCTGCTGGGACTGCTGCCCGCCGCGGTCGGCATCGTCGCGCTCGCGGCCTTCGTCGCGCTGCCGTCGCTCGCGCGCCGGGTCGCCGCGGGACCGAGCCGCTGGCGGCGCTGGCTGGCGGTCACGGCGGGGGTCATCGAGGAGGCGATGCGCGAGCTGCGCTCACCCGGCTGGCGGCTGGGCGGCGCGGTCGCCTACCTGTGGTGCGACATCGCGATGATGTGGGTCTGCTTCCGCGCGCTCGGACACGCGCCGCCGATCAGCGCGCTGACGCTCGCGTTCCTGATCGGGTACCTCGGCAACGTGATCCCGATCCCCGGCGGGATCGGCGCGCTCGACGGCGGTCTCGCCGGCGCGCTGATCCTCTACGGCGCCGGGCCGGCGACGGCCGGGGCGGCGGTGCTCGCCTACCACGCGCTCGTGCTGTGGATCCCGACGCTGCTGGGGACGGCCGCGTTCCTGCGGCTGCGCAGGACGCTCGACGAGCCGCTGGTCCTCGCGATACCCGAGGTCGAGCGGGTCGCCGCCGGGGCCACCCCCGAGCCCGACCGCTGATCCTCGGGTCGCTTTTCGGGGTGGCGAGTCGTCGTGTCCGGGCTACGCCTCGCGGACGACGTCCTCGAACGGCAGGCGCGGGAGGCGATCGAACCACGCGCCCTCGGCCGCGGGCTTGCCGACGTTGACGGTGAGGATCGAGCGCCATGTCGTCTCGGCGAAGAACTCCGCGTCGATGCCGGCGGCGTCGAAGCCGAGCATCGGGCCGGCGGCGAGGCCTGCCGCGCGCACGGCGAGGATGAAGTAGCCGGCCTGCAGCCAGGCGTTGTTGCGCGCAGCGCCCTCGCGGCGGGCCTTCGCCTCGTCGTCGTCGCCGGCGAAGGCGTCGCGCATCTCGGGCTTGTAGGGCAGCAGGACGGGGAGCTTCTCGTGGAAGTCGGTGTCGGCGGCGAGCACGACGGTCGCGGGGGCGGTGAGCGTCTTCGCGCGGTTGCCTTCGCTCATGAGCGGGCCGAGGCGCTCCCTGGCCGCGGGCGAGCGGACGACGAGCCAGCGCAGCGGGTTCGTGTTGGCCATCGTGGGCGGCCACTGCGAGAGGGCGAAGATCGCGTGGAGCTGCTCGTCGGTGACGGGCTCGTCCGTGAAGGCGTTCGCGGTGCGGGCCTCGGTGAAGAGGAGGGTCTGCGCCTCTGGACGCAGGACGAGGGACTCATGGACGGACGTGGGGGTGGACGTGCTCACGTGGGGCTCCTCGGGGTGGTTCGGGCGATGGTCGGCCGGTCGGGCCGGGGCGTGCTCGCGAGCACGGTAGCACTAGCCGCTTCGATTTTCGGAGTCGGTAGCGATTCAGGAGCATTCGGACTACACTCGATCGGATGGAGCACGACCCTCCCCGCTGCGACGCCGCGCTGTCGAAGGCGTTCGACGTGCTCGGCAAGCGCTGGACCGGCGTCGTGATCGGGACGTTGATCAAGGGTCCGGCCGGCTTCGCCGAGGTCGCGCGGGCGTTGGGCGGCATCAGCCAGTCGGTGCTGTCGGACAGGCTGGCCGAGCTGACGCGCGTGGGCCTGGTGCAGCGCACGGTCCACGAGGGACCGCCTGTGGCGGTGCGCTACGCGCTCACGCAGACGGGCGAGGCGCTCGTCCCGGCGCTCGACGCGCTGGCGGGCTGGGCGGCGGAGCACCTGCGGGACGCGCCCGCGGGGTCGGCGGTGGAGCCGGGCGCGCCGGTCGGCTGACGCGGCGGTGTGCGGTGTGAGGACGTGCCCTGAAGCGTGTCAGGATCGCGGGCGCCCGAGACTCGTCGATGTACACCTCGGCGGTCGTACCGCCGTAGCTGGTCGGTGGACCGTCGTTGGGCAGGCCCTGCACCAGCGGCTTGCCCACGAACCGGTAGGCAGGTGATGCTGTTGTCTGAAGGGACGCGGGGGCCGTTGCGGACCGCGCCGGCACAGGCACGTGGTCAGGAGTCTGCTGCCACGCCTGGTCCCCGCACGCAGCCAATGCCGCGACCGAGATCGCGCTACTGCCGAGAGCAGGCATCTGTGTGTTGAGCGGGACATGTTGCCTCCTGATCCTCCGGTGGTCCGCACACGTAGCCCGACGGGCCGTCGCCAGCTCGATCGCGCTTGTCACAGAGCGCTCCGAGCTATCGGTCGCCGGTTCGAACATCGGAAGAACGGCGGAACTGACCCGAGACCTCTGGATTCGTTGGTTGTCCGGGGCAGGGCAGTCCCTCGTGGGGGCTTAGCCACCTCTCGCGGGCGCTGCAGAGCCATTGCGGTCCGAGGTGGCGCAGGAAGACCTGGGGCAGGCGTCGGTCGGCGGGGGCGGTCGGCGCGCCGGGCTCCACGCCACGATCGCGTCGCCGGCGGCGTCCATCGCGACCTGCGGGTCGGACACGGTCTTCGCACGCGACACCGTAATCGGCTTGGACGTGACGCCGTCGCGACCGAGGTCGAGGGCCTGGACGCGGTCGACACCAGCAGCGTGGGCGCTAATCGACTGCGGACAGCTTGACCGGCGACGAATGGTCTCGAGCGCTCATTTGCGCGAGAGGCAGCGCTGAGTTCGCGATACGACGGGCTCAGTAGAACAGGATCTGAATCGCCTGCTGGACGTCGCCTGCGCTTGCGTCAAGCGCGATGTTGGCCTGGTCGGAAGGAAAGCCCATGTCCAGGAGTTCCTTGAGCCCGGCCCGCATAGGCGGCGGCTCCGCCACCGTGGTCGGCGGCGGAGTGAGATCCTCGTCGGTCGGTTCGACGGCAGTCAGCTTGCCGTCCTTGAGTTGCATGAGCGTCGCCGTCACGGCGCCGGCTGCCCGTAGGTCCAGCAGCGCCTCGACCGCGACTGCGCGACGCTTCGCCAGCCAGCCCTCGCCCGTGGCCCAATTGAGTGCGGCGGCTGCATAGCTTCCTTCGTCGGCGGTGAAGTACACGCCCCTGACGTCGCCGATCGTCGCACTCACCTTCGATTCGGTGTACCTGGCTTCGCTGGACAAGCCGTACGCGTACTGCTGCCCGGGCGCCGCCATGATGACGTCCTCCATCGTGGTCAGGCCCACGGGGTCGAGCCCCGGCCCGAGTTCCAGCGGCAGCGTCGTGGTGTCCGGCAGGGGCACGCCAGCCTTGCCCGTGTCCCTGTAGTAGGTCTGCTGTACGGCCCTTGCCGTCGCCGTGAGGATCACGACTGCCGCCGAGCGCACGCTCGCCTCGATCGGATCCTTCAGAAATGCCTCGATCCGCCCCTGCATGGCGTCGCTGTCGGTCATCGGGCTCTGGCCGGGGGCGCCGGCGTGATCGATCCAAGCAGTCGCCGTCGCGTCGCTGGTGGCAAACGCCATGCGGATCGCCTCGATGAGGGCCGCGTAGTGCGTCACTGACTTTCCGGTGGCGCCGGGCTTCGGCTTCTGCAGCGTGCCGGTGTTGCCGTCGCCGGCGTAGTTTCCGAGAACCCGCTGGGGATCGGTGATGTCGACGATGTAGCCGACCGGCGAGTAGTAGTGCTTGAAGCCCTCGCGGTAGCGGCTCGTGCTCATCGCGCCCATGCCCCCAAGCCAGCGCGAGACGTCAGTGTCAAGGACCCCCGACGCGACCTGCGAGACCGACTTGAGGGCCGCGATGTCCCTGTCGAGCCCCCCGTGCTTCACCTTCTCGAAGCCCCGGACGTAGAGCGCGCGCATGATCGTCGGCCTCGTCGCGCGACCGCGGACCGCCGCTCGCGCGTCCACCGCGCGGCTCAGCAGCCGCGACAGGCCGTCCTCGACGACGGCGCGGGGTGGGCGCACTTGGCTGCGCTGCACCGGCGCAACGGGGGAAACCGTCAGCGGGCTCGCGGCACGCTGGGGCTCTCCGCGCGAACGATCCGGCGGCGTGGTCGTGACGCGGCGGGTCATGGCGATCGCACACACCACCGTTGCAGATATCGACCCTCGCCACAAGACGGCAGGGCCGCGGCCTCGCCGCAAGCTCACCGCGTCGGGATCTCGATTCCCGGTTGCACGCTGACACCCCGGCTCGGCGTGGGCGACATCGGCGCCGCGCTGCCCGCCAGGCGCCGCCACAGTGATCGCTGGGCGCCAGCGCGGCGGCCCTCGGGCTCGGCGCAGGGCGCTCCGCGTACGCCGCTGCGAGCGCCGTCGCGGCGATCTGCTCGCCGCGCTGTCACGAGCGGGATGTCCGCTCGCGCACGCGTGAACGACGAACTGGTGAGGCCGGTGCCTTTGGCGAGTATCCCGCCGTCCTATGCCAGGGAGCAGTCGCTCAACGCGAGCAGAGCTTCGCAGTTCCAGGGCATCGGAGCGCTCTCTCCACCCGGGCGCAGACGCTCGCTCGCAGGTCCGCGTCTACACACCCCTGCAGTGTGGTTCGATTGGAGCACGGAAGGTTCTTCGCGATGAAGCTAACCGGACTCGTATCGAACCGCAAGGTCGTCGCCCGCCTCAAACACGTAGCGGACGTCAAGGCACGATTGTCGCGCGATCGAATGTCTGATGACCGTGGGGCTGGGCTTTGGGCCACCATCGTCGTGCCTCACGGACTTCCCTCGTCGGGTTGGGCTCGCCTATCGGTGTGCGGGTGCCCCGAACCGCTCACGCGCGGCCTGCTTGCTGACACCGAGGACCGCCGCGATTTGCGTCCAGGTGCGGCCGTTGGCGCGAGCCTTTCCGACCTGATCCGCCAAGTTCAGGTCGCTGGCCCCGACCGCGCGTCGTGCGTCGCCGATGGCGCGAAGGTCCGAAGCATCCGCCCCGGGCGAGGCGATCGTCTCAGGGCTGAGTTGGTCGAGCCACGCCTCGGTGTCGGCGAGCGCCTGCTGGCGCTGTTCACGGGTGCGGGGTATGCGGGTTCACCTGAGGTAGGAATGAAACTTCGGTCGCAGTGGCATCGCGTGGATCACGATCGGCTCGTCGTCAGCGTTGTCGTCCAGGACGACAACCTCCAGCAGTCGGCCGGAGCGATCGGCGCCGATAACGAGATCCTTCTCGGCGCCCGCGACCACTCGAATGGGATTGCGCATGGCATGCTCGATGTCTTCGTCGAGGACGCCGTGCTTGCGCGCGATGTCCACGGAGACAAGGTACCCCTGTCTCTCCGTGGTCCGTCAAGGTTGCCTTGACGAAATCCTTTGTGGAGTTCGACGCGCATACATCCCGCACTGTCGTTGGGGTCGCCACGCAGTGCGACACACTCAATGCAGTCGCGCATCGGAGCCCAACGGACCGATGTAGCGCCTGTCTGGCCGGCCAGACTTTGTTCCGTCGGCCAGTCGCCTCATCTACCTCGACCTGAACCACTGGATCGGACTCGCGAAGGCAGCTAGGCATTCGGGATGGTGGGCGGGACGGTGTCCGAGACGCCGACGGCAATGACGTCACGGAGCGCGCCCGATTCGAGTCACCGCTGGGGCCGGAGGAGTTCGACCGGTGCGTCGCGAAGGCGGAGCTTGAGTTGAATCGCGCCGTCATCCGCGGACCAGCCGACGATGTGCAAGAGCGCGAGCTTCGGGAGTGCGGCGTCGTCGCCGACGGCGCGACCTCGTAATCGCGCGGTACCTGGCGTGGAGATCAAGGAGATATTTGACGACGCGATCGCTGCGCATGGCGTGCGTCTGGAAGGCGTCTTCAATGATGTCGAGGGCGCTCGCCGCTTCGCCGATTCGATGCGGGCGGCCGATATCTGGATCACGCTGATGACGGCGAAGCATCGGAGCGCCGACTCCGTGTGGAGGCCAACGACATCTTCGATGTCGACGCCCTATCCGTCGCGGCGGCGTACTGCGATGTCGTCGTCACCGAGCGACATGCCGCTCATGTCCTCACGCAAGCAGGCGTCACGGATCGGTTTGGTACGACGGTGGTTGCAGACCTGGATCAGCTTGCCGCTCATCTGACGGCCGTGAAGTGCTCGCGGGGTTGATTAGGAACCCGAAGGTTCTTCGCGATGGAGCTGAGGGGGCTCGAACCCCTGACCTTCGCGCTGCCAGCGCGACGCTCTCCCAGCTGAGCTACAGCCCCAAGCGGTACGACGGGGCATCTTAACACCCGGCCCGCCGTCGAGGCGATCGTCAGCGGCGCAGGCGGCCCGTGGCGCTCGGGATGAACTCGGGGACGTCGAGCTCGACGGCTCGCTCGACCGGCGCGGGCGCGGCGACGGCCGGGGCGGGGGCGGCGCCGGTCCAGTGCGACGGGTCGGCCTGGTCCAGGCGCGACACGAGCTCCTCGTGGACGTCGCGGATGTCGCGCAGCAGCCGCTCGGCGTTTGCGCGCAGGGAATCGGCGAGCTCGCGCAGATGGCCCGAGATCTGCTCGCCGTCGTGCAGCACCTCGCGCGCGACCGTCCGCGCCTCGCCGAGCAGCACCCGCGCGCTCGCCGCCGCTCGGTCGAGCTCGTCGCGCTCGTAGCGGTCGGCCTCCTCGCGCACCTGCGCCGCCTCCTCGTCGGCGGCGCGCACGCGCAGATCCGCCGCGCGCTCGGCCTCGGCGATGCG